>JAZQNT010000401.1:0-5144 GCA_045627505.1 Nocardioides sp. | reverse complement strand
CCTACGAGGAGCAGATCCTCGACGCCGAGCTCCCGAAGTCGATCATCATCGGTGGTTCCGGTGCCATCGGCGTCGAGTTCGCCTACGTGATGAAGAACTTCGGCGTGGACGTCACCATCGTCGAGTTCGCGGACCGCATGGTCCCGGCCGGGGACGCCGACATCTCCAAGGAGCTCCTCAAGCACTACAAGAAGTTGGGCGTCAACATCCCGCTGTCGACCAAGGACGAGAAGGTCGAGGCCACCGGCTCCGGCGTCAAGGTGACCGTCCCCCCGGCCGCCGGCGGCGAGCCGCAGGTGCTCGAGGCCGACAAGATGCTGGCCGCCTTCGGCTTCGCCCCGCGCCTGGCCGGCTACGGCCTGGAGACCATCGGCGTCGAGACCGAGCGCGGCGCGATCAAGGTCGACGCCCGCGGTCGCACCAACGTGCCGGGTGTCTGGGCCATCGGTGATGTCACCGGCAAGATGATGCTCGCCCACGTGGCCGAGGCCATGGGCATCGTCGCCGCCGAGACCATGGCCGGTGCGGAGACCATGGAGATCGACTTCGACATGATCCCGCGCGCCACCTACTGCCACCCGCAGATCGGCTCGTTCGGCTACTCCGAGCAGCAGGCCAAGGACAAGGGCTACGACGTCAAGACCGCCGTCTTCCCGTTCTCGGCCAACGGCAAGGCTGCCGGTCTCGGTGACACGGCCGGCTTCGTCAAGATCGTCGCCGACGCCAAGTACAACGAGATCCTCGGCGCCCACATGATCGGCCCGGACGTCACCGAGCTGCTCCCGGCGCTGACCCTGGCCCAGCGTTTCGACCTCACCGCGGACGAGGTGGGTCGTAACGTCTTCGCCCACCCGACGCTGTCCGAGGCGGTCAAGGAAGCCGTTGAAGGCATCGCCGGCCACATGATCAACTTCTGATCGAGGCTTCACACTGAATCGGCTCCCCGCCCGCGACCTGCGAGCGGGGAGCCGAGCCAGTCCCGGAGCAACACGCAACACCAGTAACACGCAAGACCAGTAGCAGAGCAACACCGAGCAGCACGACGAAGTAGGGGCAACGACATGAACCGAGTGGTCATCATCGGGGGTGGCCCGGGCGGGTACGAAGCGGCGCACGTCGCGGCCCAGCTGGGCGCGGACGTCACCGTGGTCGACAGTGACGGTCTGGGCGGCTCCGCCGTCCTCACCGACTGCGTCCCGAGCAAGACCTTGATCGCCGCGGCGGAGGTGATGGACCAGGTGGCGCACGCCGTCGACCTGGGCATCACCTTCCACGAATCCACCGAGCACGCGGACCTGGCGCACATGCGCGTGGACCTCAAGCAGATCAACAACCGGGTCAAGGCCCTGGCGGCCGAGCAGTCGGCCGACATCCACGCCGGGCTCGAGCGCGCGGGGGTGCGCATCGTCCGTGGGCGTGGGCGCCTGGACGGGCCCGGCCGCGTGGTCGTCGACCTGCACGAGGGCGGGACCGCATCCTTCGAGGCCGGCGTGGTCCTGGTGGCCACCGGTGCCGCACCGCGCACGCTCCCCACGGCACAGCCGGACGGCGAGCGCATCCTGACCTGGGAGCAGGTCTACGACCTCGAGGAGACCCCGGAGAGCCTGGTCGTCGTCGGTTCGGGCGTCACCGGTGCCGAGTTCGCCTCCGCCTACCTGGCGCTGGGCATCCCGGTCACCCTGGTCTCCTCCCGCGACCGCGTGCTTCCCGGCGAGGACCCCGACGCCTCGGCCGTCCTCGAGGAGGTCGCGAAGCGCAAGGGCATGAACGTGCTCTCGCAGTCGCGCATGGAGTCCGTCACCCGCGACGGCGACGTCGTCACCGTGAAGCTCACCGACGGTCGTTCGGTGCAGGCCTCGCACGTGATCCTGGCGCTGGGTTCGATCCCCAACACGGCGGGCCTGGGCCTGGAGGAGGCCGGAGTCCAGCTCGACGAGGGCGGCTTCATCCGGGTCGACCGGGTCTCGCGCACCTCAGCCCGTGGCGTCTACGCCGCTGGCGACTGCACCGGGGTCTTCATGCTGGCCTCGGTCGCGGCCATGCAGGGACGCATCGCCATGTGGCACCACCTGGGCGACGCGGTGGCACCGCTCGACCTGTCGACCGTCTCCTCCAACGTCTTCACCGCCCCCGAGATCTCCACCGTGGGCGTCTCACAGACCGCGGTCGATGCGGGCAAGGTGGACGCCGAGGTGGTCATGCTGCCGCTGGCCGGCAACCCGCGGGCCAAGATGATGGGCGTGCAGGACGGCTTCGTGAAGCTGTTCTGCCGTCCGGGCACCGGTGGCGTCATCGGTGGCGTGGTCGTGGGGCCGAAGGCCTCGGAGCTGATCCACCCGCTGTCCCTCGCGGTGGCGCACGGCCTGACCGCCGACCAGGTGGCCCAGGCGTTCACGGTCTACCCGTCGATGAGCGGCTCGATCGCGGAGGCGGCGCGTCGCCTGCACCACGTGGAGGAGACCTACTTCCTGTGACGCCGCAGCTCGCCTGACGTCGGTGAGGTGAAGGGCCCGGTACCGCAAGGTGCCGGGCCCTCGTCATGTCAGGACGAGGAGCAGGTCACCCCCGGCGACGACGGCCGGCGCCTCCACGCACACGCGCAGCACGCTGCCGCGACGCGGGGCGGTGACCGGAGCCTCCATCTTCATCGCCTCCAACACCGCGAGCACCTCGTCTGCGGCCACCTGGTCGCCCTCGTCGACGAGCAGCGTGACCATCCCGCCGAAGGGGGCCCGGACCTCCGTCGGGGCCGTGTCGGGGGATGCTCCGGGTCTGCTCACGGGGCGCACGCTACCCTCCTCGTGCCGTCGATCCGACGGCCAGGGAGGACTTCTGGGCACACCATGTGTCGTCAATCCCCTTTCTGAAAATTACAAGTATGTAGTTCTTCCGAACATTTCGCGTGCGACACGCCGGTGTGGTCTCCTCATTGACATCACCTTTCACACCAGCAACATCCTCACACCAAAGGTCACCGCGCTGATGAATCTCGGAAGTCGCCGTCTTCGTTCCCTGGCCGTGGCAGCGGTCGTCAGTCTCGTCCTCCCGGTCGGCCTCGCACCCGAGGCGTCCGCGAAGACTGAGATCACCACCGTCCCCTCCGGCGCCTCGGTGAAGATCGAGGGCAAGGGCTTCGGGCACGGACGCGGTCTGTCCCAGTACGGGGCCCAGGGGGCGGCCCGGTCGGGCCTGAACTACGCCGACATCGTGGCGTTCTACTACCCGGGAACCCAGTGGGGCACCGTGTCGGGCAACGTCAAGGTGAAGATCACCGCCGACACCACGGACGACGTCGTGGTGAAGACGCGCACCAAGCTGAAGGTTCGCGACATCAAGGGCAAGGTGGCGCACGCCCTGCCGGACGTGAAGGCCGTGGAGTGGCGTCTCCAGGCCACCGGCGCGAGGACGCGGGTGCAGTACCGCACGGCGCTGAAGGGGAAGAAGGCCACGTGGCAGACCTGGCGCACCTTCGCCGGTGAGGCGCAGTTCGGAGCCGGGGGCAGCCCGATGAGCCTGGTGCTGCCCAACGGGCGCACGGTCGCCTACCGCGGCATGCTGCGATCGGCCTCGCCGACGACCGGTGGCGCCGCGCGCGACACCGTCAACGTGGTCTCGATGGAGACGTACCTGCGGGGCGTGGTTCCGCAGGAGATCCCCGCGGCCTGGCACCAGGAGGCGGTGCGCGCGCAGTCCGTGGCCGCCCGTACCTACGCCACCTTCGAGCGCTCCGCCCCGCTGGCCAAGCACTACCAGATCTGCGACACCACCCAGTGCCAGGTCTACGGCGGCGCCAGCGTCGAGCACCCGCTCGCCGACGCCGCGATCAAGGCGACCGCGAAGAGAATCCTCACCTACGGGGGCAAGGCGGCCTTCACCCAGTTCGGCTCCAGCAACGGTGGCTGGGCGGCGTCCGGCAGCCTCCCGTACCAGGTCCAGCAGGCCGACCCCTACGACGGCTGGGCCGGCAACCCCGTGCACGAGTGGGACACGACCGTGAGCGCCGCCGCGATCGAACGCGCGTGGCCGGCCGTCGGGACGCTGCAGCGCCTCTCCGTCACCAAGCGCACCGGCGTGGGCGACTTCGGCGGACGTGTCCTGAACCTCACGGTGGTGGGCACCGACGGCAAGGCGCGGATCACCGGTGACCAGTTCCGCTCGGCCCTGGGCCTGCGCTCCAACTGGCTCTCGTTCTCGGCCGTCCTGCCGCGGAAGGCGGCCAAGGCCAAGAAGTGACGTCTCCCGGCAGCGGCCGGGCATGACAACGGCCGGACATGGCACGGCCGGACATGGCGAAGGGCCGCCGAACCATCGGGTTCGGCGGCCCTTCGCCGTTGCCGTCAGTCCGTCGTCTGCGGCTGCTGACCGCTCCACCAGGCCTGCAGCGGCGGCACGGTGATCTCCTCGCTGGTGACGTCCTCGACGACCGCGCTCAGCAGGAGCACCCGGATCTGGTCGTGCAGCACGACCGCGATCCGTCCCAGCAGGAGTTGGCGCACCTCGTCGTCCTCGAGCCCGACCTCCTCGAACAGCGTCGCGCAGGTCTCCATCAGCAGCTCGGACGGGCCGTCGGCGCCCAGCACCGTGCGGGCCACTTCGTCGGCCCGTTCGTGCACGGCGCGCCACGCCTCCTCACGGCCGACGCGTCGCGCCATCGCGTCGCAGGTGGCCAGCGCGACGTCCGGGCGGTAGCCGGACTCCACGATCTCCGTCCACGCGCCGTGCCAGGCAGCCAGCTGGACGGCGTCCATGAGGAGCACCGAGTCGGCCAGCGCCTCCACCATCGGGGTGGCCACGGCGAAGCGGGCGGTGGGGGAGAAGTCGAAGGTCGCCTCGTCGACCGGGGTCGAGCCGGAGGCGAGCCGCAGGCCGTTGACCGCGCCGGCCAGGAACTCCTCCCGCCCGTCGGCGAGTGGGCGAGGTGAGGGGCCCGGGACGACCGTCCAGGACAGCACGAGCGCCGACGCCTCGTGCAGCTCGGCACCGTCCACCTCGGTTCCCGCGACCGGCTCGGGGAAGTCAACGGCGAGCAGGGCGTCGTCGGCCCCGATCGGCACCTCGACCCGGGCGGACACCTCCAGCGTGCCCGCGACGAACGCTGCGGCCCACTGGTGCAGGAGGTCGTGCGCCTCGCCGATGGTCAGGCT
>JAZQNT010000400.1:0-2601 GCA_045627505.1 Nocardioides sp. | reverse complement strand
AATCATATTATTTAATTCATTCTTAGATATATTGCTAATTTTAGCAATATTAATGGATGCTTCAATTAATTTCTCTATATTCTGCAATTGTTCTTCCCTTATTAAATCGATATTTTTATTAGATACATAAGTCCCCTTTGCTGGCACAGTTTCAACATATCCATCATTTTCAAGTTCTTCATAAGCATTTTTAGTAGTTATAACACTAATCTTTAAATCCTTGGCAAGAGTCGAGGCCCTGCTCGAGGCCGAGCGTGCGCTGATGCCCGACCTGGACGACGCCGAGCGTGACCAGCTGGCCACCCTCCTGCGCCGGCTGCTCGAGCCGTTCAACTGACCCGCCGGGGCCGGGGGGCCGGGGGCGGGGCCGGGGACGACGCGATCGGCTGACGATCAGCCCTCGGCGATCTCCGCGGCTTCGAGCCACTCCATCTCCAGGGTGTCCTTCTCCTCGGCCAGCTCGCGCAGCTGGGCGCTGAGGGCGTTCATCCGGTCGTAGTCGGAGCCACTCCCCAGGTCGGCGAGCTCGGCGTGCAGCTTCTGTTCAGTGGCGGAGATCTTCTCCATCTGCTTGTCGATGCGCGACATCGTCTTCTTCGCGGCGCGCTCCTCGGCCGAGCCGGCCTTGGGCTTCGACGGTGCAGCGGGAGCCTCGCCCGCGCCGGCAGCGACGGTGGCGGGGCTGGGTGCAGCCTTCGCCTGGCCGACCTTGCGGATCTCCGGAAGTCCGGCGGCCCGACGCTCCAGGTACTCGTCGACGCCGCGCGGCAGCATGCCGATCTGGCCGTCGCCCAGCAGCGCCCACACCGAGTCGGTGACACGCTCGAGGAAGTACCGGTCGTGGGAGACCACGATCAGCGTGCCCGGCCAGGAGTCGAGGAAGTCCTCGAGCACGTTCAGCGTCTCGATGTCGAGGTCGTTGGTCGGCTCGTCGAGGAGCAGCACGTTGGGCTCCTCCAGCAGCAGCTTGAGCAGCTGGAAACGTCGACGCTCACCGCCGGACAGGTCGCCGATCCGGGCAGTCAACCGGTCGCCGGTGAAGCCGAAGCGCTCCAGCAGCGACGTCGGGGTGAACTTCTGCCCGTCGGTGGTCTTGATCTCGCGCCGGATCGAGTCGACGGTCTCCAGCACCCGCGCCTGGGGATTCTCCGGCTCGACCTGCTGGGTCAGGTGGGCCAGCGCGACGGTGCGCCCGTGCTTCACCTTGCCGTGGCTCGGCTCCAGGTCGTGCGAGAGCAGCCGCAGCAGCGAGGTCTTGCCGGCGCCGTTGACGCCCACGAGGCCGATCCGGTCGCCGGGGCCGATGCGCCAGGTGGCGTGGTCGAGCAGCACCTTCTCGCCGCGAGTCAGGTCGACGTCCTCGACGTCGATCACGTCCTTGCCCAGACGCTGGGTGGCGAAGGCCTGGAGCTCGAGGCGGTCGCGCGGCGGCGGGACGTCCTCGATCAGCTCGTTGGCGGCGTCGATGCGGAACTTCGGCTTGGACGTGCGGGCCGGGGCGCCGCGACGCAGCCACGCCAGCTCCTTGCGGACCAGGTTCTGCCGGCGCACCTCGCTGGCCGCGGCCTGGCGCTGGCGCTCGGCCTTCGCCAGGACGAACGCGGCGTAGCCACCCTCGTAGGCGTCGACCTTGCCCTCGTGCACCTCCCAGGTGGTCTGGCACACGGCGTCGAGGAACCAGCGGTCGTGGGTGACGACCACCAGGGCCGACGGCAGCGCGACGAGGTGCCCGGCGAGCCAGGCGACCGCCTCGACGTCGAGGTGGTTGGTGGGCTCGTCGAGCACCACCAGGTCGTGCGGCTCGAGCAGCAGGGCAGCCAGCGCGCAGCGGCGGCGCTCACCACCGGAGAGGCCGTCGACGGGACGGTCCAGGTCGATCCCGGTGAGCAGCTCCTTCACCACCCCACGGGCTGCGGGGTCGGAGGCCCACTCGTGGTCCATCTTCCCGCGCAGCACCGCCTCGCGCACCGAGTGGCTGTCGTCGAGCTCGTCACCCTGGTGCAGGTAGCCGATGTCGAGGTCGCCGGCCTTCGACACCCGTCCGGTGTCCGGCTCCTCGATCCCGGTCATCACCTCGAGCAGCGTCGTCTTGCCGCCACCGTTGCGGCCGACGACGCCGACCCGCTCACCGATGTTGATGCCCATCGACACGTCGTCCAGCAGGGGACGGATGCCGTACGACTTGGAGACCCGCTCGAGGTTGATCAGATTGCTCATCGTCAACGATTCTCGCAGCCCGGCCCCAGCACCGGGTAAAGCCCACGCTCCACCCACCCCGGACCACCGCGCCCCACCGGTTGTGGTCGCGGGAACGACCGTTCCACGACCACATCTTTCATTTCACCCTTGCGGCGTGTTAAAGCCCGTACACGAGCCAGAAGTTCTTCTGTGGAGAATGGTTTTGTAAGATAGTCGTCTGCACCGGCATCAAGGCCAAGTCGGATCGTAGCCATGTCGTTCTGTGGGCCAAGGAGTTGGCCCTCTCTATTGTCTTCCTAAGACCGCTTGGCCTCCGACTTGTGTTAAAGCCCGTACACGAGCCAGAAGTTCTTCTGTGGAGAATGGTTTTGTAAGATAGTCGTCTGCACCGGCATCAAGACC
>JAZQNT010000399.1:0-4278 GCA_045627505.1 Nocardioides sp. | reverse complement strand
CCGTGCAGGATGCGGCTCAGCACGTCACGCCCGAGCGAGTCGGTGCCCAGCAGGTAGCCGTTCTCGCCGCCCATCCAGACCGGTGCCTCGTCGGTCGCCGAGAGGGTCTGCCGGACCGGGTCGTGCGGGGAGATCCACGGTGCCAGCACCGCGGCGATCACCAGCAGCGCCAGCAGCACGAAGCCGAAGCGTCCCGAGGGGTTGGCCCAGGCCTTGCGCAGGATCTCGCGCATGCGGCCCGGGGTCTTCTTGGGCTTCGAGCGGGCGCCGCCCTTGGCGCTCCGGGAGGAGCCCTTGGCCGGAACGCCCGTGGAGGGAGCACCCGCGGACGGGGCACCCTCGGACGCCGTGCCCCACGGGTCCGGCTCGGTGACCGTGGCCGGCATGTGTGCGGTGCCGGCCTCGACGGCCGGTGAGGTGTTGTCGTTGCTCATCAGGACACCTTCGTTCGCAGACGGGGGTCGATGACACGGACGATCGTGTCCATGACGATGTTGACCAGCGTGATCAGGACGGCCATGACGATGACGGCAGCCTGGACGATCGGGAAGTCGCGCTGGTTGACGGCGCGGACCAGCAGCTGTCCCAGACCCGGGTAGTTGAGCACCGACTCAAGGATGAGCAGGGAGCCGAACAGGAACGAGAACAGGATGCCCAGGTAGGCGATCAGCGGAGGCACCGCCAGCGGCACCGCGTGCTTGAAGAGCACGGTGCGCGCCGGGAGTCCCTTCGACTTCGCCATCGTGACCGGGCCCTGGCTCAGCGAGTCGATCAGCTGGCCGCGGGTCAGTCGCGAGAGGGTCGCGAAACCCTGGATGGTGATGACCGCGATCGGGATGACCAGCGCCGCTCCCCCGTCACCGCCGGTGGCCGGCAGCACGCCCATCTGCAGGGCGAGGACCAGGACCAGCAGCAGCGCGATCAGGAAGTACGGGATTCCGTCGAGCAGGAACGCGATCGCCATCAGGACGCGTCCGCTGGCGTCGGCCTGGTGCAGCGCGGCGTAGGTGCCGATGATGCCGGCCAGCACGGCGGCCAGCAGCAGCCCCGGAACCACGATCGACAGGCTGGGCACCAGACGCTCGAGGACGAGGGTCTTGACCTCGGTGCCGAGCGTGTAGGAGGTGCCCCAGTCCAGGGTGAAGGTGCCCACGAGGGTGTCCCAGAACTGCTGGAGCAGCGGCTGGTCCAGGCCCAGGCGGATGCGGGTGGCCTCGATGACGTCCTCGGACGCCTCGGGCGGGGACATGAGTACCGCCGGGTCACCGGTGGCACGGGTCAGGAAGAACATGAGCGTGGTGACACCGACGAGCACGGTGACCAGCAGCACGAACTTCCAGAACAGGAAGCGCAGAATGTTCATGTAGTTCCTCATCCGGCGTCCGCTGCAACCGCACCGGCACCGGCGTCCTGGACGCTGGCCGCCAGGCGGGAGACGAGCAGCTTGCGGTCGGCGTCGAGCTTCGCGGCGACGTCCTCACGGAAGGCGGTCTTCTCGATCGTGTCGTCGTCGACGAGCCCCTGGTCGGCGAGCAGGGTCTCGACCAGGGTGAGGCGGTCACGGGTGACCGAGAGCTCCGAGGTGACCTCGAGCAGCATCCGGTAGAGGGTCTCGACGTCGAGGGTTCCGTCCAGGTAGCGGGGACGGTCCTGTGCGTGTCCGGGCATGGGTTCCTCCTACAGGGCCGCGGGGGCCGGGGTGACGACGGGGAGCGGCGCGGGCACGGGGGCACCGTGCGCGCCGGCAGCGGCCAGGGTGAGCTCGCCCGGGAAGTGGCAGGCGATCGAACGGGGCTGCCCGGAGACCGAGTCCACGGCCTCCTTCAGCTCCGGACGGTCGGTGGCGCACTGCGGACGGGCGATCGGGCAGCGCTGGTGGAACGCGCATCCCGACGGCGGGTTCGCCGGGGAGGGCAGCTCGCCCTCCGGGATGATCCGGTGCTCGGGCTCGAGCTCCATCGAGGCCAGCGACGCGGTGTACGGGTGCTGGGGACGGCCGAAGACGTCCTCGGCGGTGCCGAGCTCGACGATCCGTCCCAGGTACATCACCGCGATCCGGTGGCTGATGCGCCGCACCAGCGCCAGGTCGTGGGTGATGAAGAGGTACGACAGGCCGCGCTCGGCCTGGATGTCCTCGAGCAGGTTGACGATCTGCGCCTGCACCGAGACGTCGAGGGAGGCGGTCGGCTCGTCGGCCACGATCAGCGAGGGGTCGAGCATCAGGGCACGTGCGATACCGACGCGCTGGCGCTGACCGCCGGAGAGCTCGTGCGGGTAGCGCTGGGCGTACGCGGCACCGAGGCCGATCATGTCGAGGATCTCCTCGACCTTCTGCTTGCGCTCGGCCGGGGTGCCCACCTTGTGCACGTCCAGAGGCTCGCGCAGGATCTCGCCCAGGCGCATGTAGCTGTTCAGGCAGGTGGTGGGGTTCTGGAAGACCATCGACGAGCGGCGACGCAGGACGCGACGCAGCTTCGAGCCCTTGATCCTCGAGACGTCATCACCCTCGAAGGTGATCTTGCCCGAGGTCGGGGTGTACAGGCGCAGGGCGGCACGACCGACGGTGGTCTTGCCGGAGCCCGACTCCCCCACCAGGCCGACGGTCTCGCCACGAGCGATCTTCAGGGAGACGCCGTTGACGGCGTGCACCTTGAGCCCGCCCTTGACGTTGAAGGTCTGGACGACGTCGTCCAGCTCGAGCACGACGTCGGTCGGGTCGACCGGCGCCTTGCCCACGCGGGTGCTGACCTGGTCACTCATCGGCTCTCCTCGCTCGGGGTCGCGGGCTGCGCGGCGGCGACCGCACGGTCCTGCTGCACGCGCAGGCAGGCGGTGCGGTGGCGGCTCGGCTCGTTGACGAGGACCAGCTCGGGACGGGTGCCGTGGCACACGTCCGTGGTGAACTGGCAGCGCTCCGCGAACGAGCAACCGGCAGGCAGGGCGTCGAGGGCCGGGGGCCGGCCCTCGATGGTGCGCATGCGCTCGCCGGTGTTGTGCTTGGGGGCGGTCTGCAACAACGCCCAGGTGTACGGGTGCTGCGGGTTGGCCATGACCTCAGTGGTCGGACCCTCCTCGACGACGCGACCGGCGTACATGACGACCAGGCGGTCGGCCAGACCGGCGATGACGTCCAGGTCGTGGGTCGCGATGACGATGGTCAGACCCATCTCGCGGTTGAGCTCGCGCAGCAGGTCCAGGATCTGGGCCTGGGTGGAGACGTCGAGTGCGGTGGTCGGCTCGTCGCACAGCAGCAGGCTCGGACGGGCCACCAGCGCCATCGCGATCAGCACGCGCTGCAGCTGTCCGCCCGACATCTCGTGCGGGTAGGCCTTGAGCCGGCTCTCTGGGTCGGGGATGCGGACCTTGGCCATCATCGCGATCGCGAGGTCGAGCGCCTCGGCCTTGCTCAACTTCGAGTCGGCCGAGCGGGCCGACTCCACCAGCTGGGAACCGACGGTCTTCATCGGGTGCAGCGAGGACCAGGGGTCCTGGAGGATGATGCGGGCCTCGCTGGCACGGAAGCGGCGCAGCTCCTCCTTGCCCATGGCGGCGACGTCGCGGTCACCGGCCATGATCCGGCCGCCGACCTCCGCGCCCCACGGGAGGAGACGCATCAGCGACAGCGCGGCGGTGGACTTGCCGGAGCCGGACTCGCCGGCCAGGGCCACGACCGAGCCGGCCGGCACCTTGAAGGAGACGCCGTGCAGGATCTGCAGGTCTCCCCCGGCGCGCGGCAGCGAGACGGTCACGTCCTCGAGGTGGACGGCGGGCGGGACCCGGTCCGCGACCGCGGTTCCGGGGCTCCCGGCGGAAGAAGTGGTGGTCATCAGGAGTCCTCGGGCTTGCGGGCGGTGGTGCCCATGGGGTGGCCACCGGGCAGGAGTTCGTAGCGCTCGACGTCGACGAAGCCCACCTCCGCGGCGATCGCGGCGATGTCGGTGGTCGCGGCCAGGCGCCACCACGGCTCGTTGCCGTGCTCGGCGTCCCAGTCGTCGTTCCAGGCGTCGTAGCCGGAACGGGTGGCGTAGGCACCGACGTCACCGAAGTGCACGTGACCACCAGGCTTGAGCAGGCGGAACGCCTCGGCGAAGACCGACTTGATCGCGTGCGGCGGCATCTCGTGCAGCAGGATGTAGGAGGTCACCAGGTCGGCGGAGGCGCCCGGAAGCCCGGTGCTCTCGGCCGCGGCGCGACGGAACCCGATGTCCAGGCCGGCGTCCTCAGCGCGACGCTTGGCGTAGTTCAGCTCGGACTGGCTGAGGTCGAGCGCGGTGATCC
>JAZQNT010000398.1:0-18399 GCA_045627505.1 Nocardioides sp. | reverse complement strand
CTGGAGACGATCGCCCGCCTCGCCACGCAGCACGGCGCGCTCATCTTCGCCGACGAGATCCACGCCGGCATGGTCTACGACGGCACCCACGTCCCGTTCGCCTCGGTCTCCCAGGAGGCCGCCGCATGCTCGGTCACCTCGACGTCGGCGTCGAAGGCCTGGAACCTCCCGGGCCTCAAGTGCGCCCAGATCATCGCCACCAACCCCGAGCACGCGAAGGTGCTGAGGGCCGATGAGTACCTGCTCGTGGGTGGCGCGGGCCTGCTGGGCGTGGTGGCCAACACCGCCGCCTACAACGGCGACCAGACCTGGCGACGCGACCTGGTGAGCTACCTCGACGGCAACCGTCGGGCGCTGGTCGAGGCGCTGCGCACCCATCTCCCCGACGTGGTGCACCACTCCCCTGCCGCGACCTACCTGGCCTGGATGGACTGCGCCCCGCTGGGCCTCGACAACCCTGAGCAGTTCTTCCGCGAGGAGGCCGGGGTCGCCCTGGTGGCCGGCACCCGGTGCGGCGCCGGCTACGAGCGGTACGCCCGGATCAACTTCGCCACCCCGCGCCCGGTGTTGCTCGACGCCGTCGAGCGGATGGGGAACGCCCTGGCCGCACGCCCTCACTGACCCGCGCGCCACCCGCCGGGTCGCGCGGTGCCTGCATGTTCGAGGCCGCATCGGAGATTCCTCAGCTCGACACCACACCCAGTGCCGGGGCCCGCTGAACCAGAGTCACGCTTGTGGGTTCGCGAACCATCGCCCGCCCGGAACGATTCCGTCCTCACCGGCGAGCGCCTGCATTTCCAGCAAGTCCGGGTCCGCCGGCAACTCGGGAGCAGCGGACGGGATCAGTTCATAGGACCGAAATACCAGGTGCGTCTTGTCCCGTGCTTGTTCCGCAACTACGCGCCGGACGTACTCCAACGCCAGGCCCAGAGAGCCATGGCGGACTGCCACGAGGTCGTCCCAGTCAGCCGGAGTCATCACGACGTCGATGTGCAGCGGACTCCCATCATCGCGACGCACGCCAATTCGCAGTCCGTACGGTTCGCGTTGCTCAACGTCGCCGTTCTGCGCCAGAGCGCACGCCACGCATGGCCATGCTTGCTGCTCATACGTCGAATGGTGGCACGAGACCTGCGTGTTGATGGGGGCTCCACGCACTTGCCCTTTTGACCGCTCCGGCGGAACCGCTCCCTTCCTCCGGCCCGCCGCGGCATCCTGCTGACCCGAACTCGGTCTTGCCGGTGCTCAACGGCAGCGATGCCGACCCTAGGATTCCCCGGAAGCTGCTGACAGCAGTCAAGATCTTGCAGGGGGCGCAAGTGAGGTACCGAGCGCAACCAGGTCGCGGGCTGATGCTGCTCGTGGCGCTGACCTTCCTGAGCGGATGCAGCAGCCCTGCCCGCGAGACACCCACCGCATCCCCGGTGGACAAGCTCGGTTGGCGCACCTTCACCCAGGGCCCGGCCGTGGCCCCACCTCCCGGGGAACCGATCTCCGCCATCTCATGGACCCGCGACGCAGAGTGGGAGCTCGTCAACGTGTGGGCGAGCACGTGCATCCCGTGCAAGCGCGAGATTCCAGCACTGAACGAAGCGCTCAAGATCGAGGGGCTCCAGGTCCTCGGCGTCTCACGGGACCAGTTCAAGAAGTACGCCAAGGAATTCGAGCAGGAGGTGGGTGCGGAGTTCCCGTCCTGGCAGGACCCGGACGGGGACTACGCAAACACGTTCCACGACTACGTGAACACCAACTTCATCCCCTTCTCAGTGCTGGCCCGCAACGGTCAGTTGCACGCGGTCCACCTGGGCCCGCTGTCCAGTGCCGGCGATATCGAGGAGTACATCCACTCCCAAACAGGCACCCGGGAGAACTAGGGACTGCCCCCGGTCTGGTTGACACTCGGGGCAGTCCCAACCTACGCCGGAACCTACGTCCGACTCCTCGTCCAAGACCTGCACATCACCGTCGTCAACGCAGCCACCGGCGAGACCTGCGCGAACTCGTCCTCGACACCAGCCGCGACTACCAACCCACCGGCCGACCACCGGGCCCCAAAAACAGAACAGCCGGACCTACGAAGTTGTAGGTCCGGCTGTTCTGATGTCCTGAGACATCACACGGTCGGGCTGACAGGATTTGAACCTGCGACCCCCTGAGCCGCTCCGGCCCCACTCGCGCTCCGGTCACATTTTGACTAGACATGCCCTGACCTGCGAGAACAGCGATCAACCTCAGCGCCGGGCTGCCTCCCGCGCGCAGTTTTGCCGGAATCGGCGAGAGTTTATGGTGATTAAGTGGTGAGCGATTCGAGTGCACCACCGTGTCCCCCCATTCCCCACCCCTGCAAGGGTTCATCCCGGAACTCCGTTGCGACTGCAAGGGACGACAGTCACGGACGGAGTCCCCACCGGTCCGCTGGACAACCTGGTTGGGCATCACATCAGGAACTTCGCAGCCCGGCGCGCGATCGCGAGCTCGGTCTCGAGTTCCCGGATGCGACGCCAGCGGCCGGGAGCTCGACGGACTCGCTGGTGCTGACTCCCGGGCGAGCGCCGCGGTCAATCTGATCCTGACGAACCCAGGTTGTGGAGGCAACCTGCGCTGATACCCAACTCATACGCGGTCTGCTTCCCCTGTTTGCCGGAACGGATCAGCGCCACAGCACGAGCGCCGAACTCAGGCGGGTAGGGACGAAGCACAGTCGGAGCCTTTCAACCAGGCCCTCGACTCCTCAGAGAATCTGGAAACCAGGCTGTGCGGCAGTCCCGGTCAAGGTGTCAACCGAAGTCGGGGCGGTCCCCTTCGAAGCAGTCCTGGGTGTCATCTGCTCGCCGGCCGCGCGGGCCTCATCGACGAGGAACCGGAACTCGGATCCGGTGGCGGCGTTGACTACGCGCCCGCGTAGGTCCTGAACGAGGAGGATCTCGTGGGGTCGGGCGCGGGTTCGCCCCCGACGCCGGTGTGGCGCAGTCGTCCGGCCATGCGCAGGCTCACGTTGCCGACGATGTCGACCCGGTCGATCGTGGTCATCGACCCCGACCACGTCGTTCCACCCGGTTTGTTCGCCCAGCAACCGAGAGTGCCACTCCGTCGGGTCCCCACCCGCTCCGTGGATTCGACAAACGGCAGCCCACCCGGTCGCGTCGCTACCCGTTCGCCAACGCCATGGCCGGCGCGACCAAGCTGGCCCGCACCGCCGGGTAGAGACCGGCCAGTGTCCCGACCACCATGGTCGCCGCGGCCGCGGCGATGCTGGCCACGAGCGGCACCTGCACTCCCCAGCCCTGGACGTTGGCGTAGCCGACGGTGACCACGCACCCGATGAAGGCGCCCACCACGCCACCAGCCAGGGACATGAGGGCGGACTCCGCCAAGAACTGCGACGCGATGTTCCCCCGCGTTGCACCCAGGGCGCGCCGTAGACCGATCTCGGCCCGACGCTCGATCACGGCGATGACCATCGTGTTGGAGATACCCACGCCCCCGACCAGGAGGCCGATCGCGGACAGGCCCAGCAGCAGTCGGTTCAGCGTGTCGTCCGCGGCCAGCTGCGCTTGGAGGGCGTCGGTTGGTCGACTGATCCCGACCACCTCGGGACGCTCGGGCGAGGCGGTCGCCGGAACCACCGCGCTGACGGCCCCGACCTGTTCCGGGGCGGTGCGCACGTACACCGCGGTGAACCGTCCGTCGTGCCCGGCGAACTCGGCCGCAGCCCGCGCGGGCACGACCGCCGCCCCGTCCAGGTCGGGTGCGAGCGGCAGCGGGTCGAGGATCCCCACGACGACCCACCACTGGTCGGCGATCCACAGGCGCGTGCCGAGGTCGTCCACCGCCAGTCGCTCAGCGGCCGCGGAGCCCAGCACCACGGTGGGGAACGACTCGTTCGCCGGGGTGAACCAATGCCCCACGGCCAGGGTGCCCTTCAAGGTCTCGAGGAGGTTCGCGTCCGCGGCGGCCACGACGAGGGAGTTGGTGTTGCCCGAGGGAAGCAGGTCGGTGCGGTACACACCGACCCCCTCGAGCTCGCCGACCCCGCTGGCCGCGTGCACCGGCCCGACGCGTCCCAGCATGGTCGCCGCGGTGCTCGGGAGCGTCGTGGCCTCTCCCCGGAGGTCGGGGGCCGGGTAAACCTTCACCAGGTTGGTCCCGAGCCGGCTCAACAGGTCGTTCAACTGCCCCCGGCTCGACTGCGTCGTGCCCACGACCGCGACCATCGCCGCCACGCCGATCGCAATTCCGAGGGCCGAGAGCAAGAAGCGCAGCGGGTGCCCGCGGAGGCCGCGCGAGGCGACCCGCACCAGGTCCGTGGGAGCAAGCCTGCTCATCGCCCGCCCGCCTCGTCGGCACCGACGCGATGCCGCTCGACCAGCCGACCGTCCCTGATCGCCACCTGGACGTCCAGCTGGGTCGCCACCTCCGGGTCGTGGGTAATGACCACCACCGCCGTGCCGTCGGCGGCCAGCTCGCGCAGCAACTGCACGACGATCTCGCCGTTGGCGGTGTCCAGACTGCCGGTGGGCTCGTCAGCAAGGAGCAGACTGGGCCGACCCACCATCGCCCGGGCGATCGCGACCCGCTGCCGCTCGCCGCCGGAGAGGTCGACCGGCCGGTGCCCCACGCGGTGTCCCAGCCCGAGCCGCTCCAGCACCTCGGACGCCCGTTCCCGCCGTCGCCGGACGCGCACACCCGAGTAGAGCAATCCCTCCGCGACGTTGTCGAGCACGTCCATCAGCGGGGAGAGGTGGAAGGCCTGGAAGACGAACCCGATCCGCCCCGCCCGGAGCCGCGAGCGTTCCCGGTCGCTGAGCGTGGTGACGTCCAGCCCATCGATCCGGACCGTCCCCCGGGTGGGGCGGTCCAGGGTGCCAAGGAGCTGGAGCAGGGTGCTCTTCCCAGAACCGGAAGGGCCGACGACACCCATCAGGTCCCCGGCGTGCACGGTCAGGTCCACGCCGCGCAGGGCCTCGACCCCGCCCGGGTAGGTGCGGGCCAGGTCCACGCACTCAACCACCGGCGGGACACCACCGGTCACGTCCCGGTCCTCACGCGGGCCCCCTCCACCAGGTCGCCGGCCGGCGTGACCTCGACGAGCCCCTCCGCGTACAGGCCAGGCGTCACCGGCACGTACTGGCCGGACGGCAGCTGGACGGCGTACCCGCCCTCCGCGAGGGCCACCAGCGCGGTCACGGGCACGACCAACGCTTCTTCGACACGCTGGGCGGCGTAGGAGACGGTCGCCTCACCCAGTGCGCGGGCGAGCGACGGGTCGTCGAGGACCACGCTCACCGTCTGCTCGTCCGACTCCGGAGAGGCCGGGCCGCTGCGCCCGACCGTCCCCTTGGCGCGCACCTGACCGGGCAGCAGCACCCGGACCCGCGCTCCCTTCGTGGCCCACCGGAGCGAGCCGGACGGACCGGTGACCGTGACGGACTTCTTCGTCGAGGTGGCGCGGACAGCGCCTTCGACGTGCGCGGTCCCCAACGCCTCGGGGTCCACCACCGCCCGGAGCGGCCCGGACGCGAACACCACGTCGCCCAGGGCCACGGTCCCGGTCACGGGGAAGCCGTGGTCTCGCTGCCAGGCCCGCACTGCGGACTCAGTGCCGGCGGTGAACTCCTCGTCGACGGTGAATCCGGCGTAGCCCAGGGCGGACAGGTTCGCCTCCAGCTGCGCCACGTCGGTGCCGGACGGGTACCGCGGCACAGACCCGGAAGTGCCCCGAGGCTGCTCCGGCAACGCCGCACGCCCCGGCTCGCCGGACTCGCTGGAGTCGCTGGAGTCGCTGGAGTCGCTGGAGGACAGTGCCGCCCTGCCGCCGTCATCCGTGCTCACCCGCCCTGCGGCTGCGGTCGGCCCGATCGCCCGGTAGGCCGGGGTCTCGCCGTACATCAGGGCCACCGGGCGGTCGTCCACCTTCAGGAGCACGTCGCCGCGCCGGACGGTGCTCCCGTCCTCTGGCAGCCAGGTGACGATGCCGGTGGCCTGGAACGGGACCGGACGATCCGGCCCGTAGCCCACCTCCCCGGTGACCGCGCTTCGCACCACGAGGGTGCGTCGCTCCACCTCCACTGTGTCGAAGGTCGGTTCCCGGTCGGTGTCGTCGGCCTGTTGCGAACCCCCGGCGAGGGCTGCGCCGACGCCGAGCGTCGCCGTCGCGAGACCGCCGAGGCCCACCACGAGCCAACGCTTCCGCATCACCCGACGCCGGGTCCCTCGGAGACGGGGTCCCCGATGACGGAGGCGCAGGCCCGGGTCGCCTGACGGGCGCCAGCCGAGGTCTGGTCCCACTCACCGTCACCCGTCATGCCGTTGGGCAACGGGTCGGGGAAGTCCGGGGCCCCGTTCGTCTGCATGCACTCGGCGTACTCGGCAAACATCTTCTTCTCCGCCGGCGTGATCTCCGTCCGCTCCTCACGCAGCTTGCGCACGCTCTCGGGAACTGGCACCGAGTACTGGGCGCAGGCCTTCGCCGCCTCCACCCCCGAGTCGTCACCGGGCTTGTCCTCCGAGGTGGGAATCATGACGGCCCCGGTCTCGTCGGGGTCCATCGGGTTCTGCCCGTGCTCGCGTAGGCAGTCCACGTACTCCTGCTGCTTCTCGACGTACTCCTGGACGGAGATGTCGTCTGCGCCTGCACCCTCCCCGGAGGAAGGCGTGAAAAACGGCGGGGTGTCCTCGAGCGAGGCGACGTCCGACGTCGGAGGCGACTCCGAGCCGCTGCCGCACGCCGTCAGCACCACCGCCAGTGCGGCGGCGGGAAGCAATCGGACCAATGCTCTCACTTCGGTTTCCTTTCACCCTCCAGCTGCCCGACCGAGGACCGGACAGCGTCCGGCCCCGGCACCCATCGTCAGACGCTCACGTAGCAGACTTCAGGCGAACGACCAGCCAAGTTGTCCGTGCGGACCCAGCCCACCTTTCCGGTGTTCACGTCCTTGAGCCACTGCCACCAGTAGGAACCGTTGTAGTAGGAGCAGTACAGCGTCGCATTGTGTGACTTCTGCGCCTGACCGACCGACGTGCAGCTCACCTTCGGGCCAGTCCTGATGTTGACCCCGTTGGCGGTGAAGATGTTGGCCCACGTGGCGTTGTGCAACTTGCTACCCGTCGAGCCGCATCCGACCGCCGCGTTGGCCGAGCTTCCCGCAACCAGTCCCGTCCCTCCGACGAACCCGGCCGTGATGGCCAGCGACGCCAGCACCGACATTCTCTTTCTCATGTTTCCCCCCTCTGTTCGGTTGCGATGTGCTCGACACGTTGGTCAAGGAACCGCGCGAAGGTGCTTGGGCGCAGGCACGCGTCGCGGACGGTGGTGCGCGGCGCTCCGTCGCCCTCGTACACCCCCCGGTCGTCGAGCGCTCGTGAACATAGCGGATCTGCCGGCTACGGCGCAGTCGATTCGCTGTCGAGTCGCTCTCCGGACCCATTTCCAAGCCCGGGTAGTTGCCTTCAAGACTTCTACGTGAGTGGAAGAGGCAACAACCTCCCTACCCCCATCACCGATGGCCACACCATCGCGAGCGAGCCGGCAGACCGGGGGCAGTCCCAGCAGGTCGAACTCGCGACCCTGGAGTACGTGTGGTGGTGGAACCATCAGCGCCTTCACGGAGAGCTCGACATGTGCACGCCACTCGAGGTCGAGGCGGCGTACTACGCTGCCCAGGAATCATCCCGGCCAGCACTCGCTGGCCAAGGGAACGCATAGGAACTAAACCCAGTGCGATTCACACCTGCGCCCTGTCTACGCCGAGCGCTCTAGCTTCTGGTGCACCTGACTCCTGAGAGCGGTTGCTTGCCGGGGCGCCGCGGGACCTCAGGAGTCAGTGATGACGATTCCCGCCCAGATGAGCCTGCACGGCTTCATCGCAACCACACCACAGCTGACGTTCACCCACAGCGGGATAGCCCGCCTCCACTTCCGCGCCGGGGTCGAGCACTGGCGCAAGGAACCGGACGGGGCGTTCACGAAGCTGGACCCCACCTTCCACGACCTGGTGCTGTTCCGGACCGCGGCCGAACGGGCGTACGCGCAGCTCCGGGTCGGGGACCAGTTCCTCGCCTCGGGCTACATCACCGAGTACGAGGTCGAGCGCAACGGCGTGATGACCAACCGCGAGGAGTTCGTGGCACAGCACATCGGCCACGATGCCGTCCGCACCCGCTACGAGGTCGACCGGACCCCGAAGCAGCAGCCGATCGGGACCCAGGTCCCGGAGCATCGCCAGCCAGCGGTTCGCGCACCGGAGTCGACGGCTGCCCAGTCCGCGACTCCGGGCATCGGGCTCTGACCGGGACTGCCTGCCATGGCAACGCCTCCCCACGAAGCCTCGTCCACACTGTTCAAGCTCGAGCCGATCCGGCCCAAGTTCTCCGACGCTGGATTTCAGGCCCCGCCTGCGCCGGACCCCTCCGCTGATCCGGAGCTCACGGACTTCAGGGACATCGACGGGCTGCGACCACTCAACTGGAACCTGCTGACCGCCGCCGAGGCGGAGACGGAATGGCGCGACCTCGATGTCTGGGTGACCTGGCTGCGCCACACCTATGGCCTCCCGCCGGCCGTGCTGCCGCCGCTGTGGCACCGCCACGACGAATTGGTGTGGGAGCTCTCCGCCCTGCACCAGCACTGGTTGGCCGCCTACAACTTCGACGGTCCGGCGTCCGGTCCGCTGGCTTGGCACCGGGAGTTCGCCGAGGCCCGGATTCGGTTGCGGGAGTGGGTTTCCCTCAGCGGGACCCGGCTGGACCGAGACCGCCCCACCCGCGTTTCCGCATGGCCTGGCGAACCGGCGGCCCCGACCGCTGTCGAAACCCCCATCACGGACCGGGCCGCTGACTTCGAGGCGTTCGTCCGCGAGGACATTGCCGAGCGAGCCCGTCGCGAGAGGGGGCTTCGCCGTGCATGAGCACCCGAACAGCCCGGACCGGCAGCACGATCCACAGGCCACGCCTTCTACGCCCGCTCCGGTGTCGCCCTCGGCTCATCGTCAAGAACCGGCCAGAAGCCCGACTACCCGGACTCGAGGGAGCGTTCCAATGATCCTGAAGCACGCGGTCGCACTGGCTGAGGCCCGTTCGTACATCGCGGCCTTGGCGGACCAGGCCGACTCCACCGAGGCCAGCGCCAACTACGAGCACGTCCTCCTGGCACTGGACCTGATCCACGGAATCGACTCCCCCGCTCTGAATGCCGGTGTGCGCTTGGCCGACCAGGACCTGCTGTACGTCGTGGCGTCCTCGGCACTAGCTGAGCTCGCCGACCTCGGCGTCGACGCCCTCCAGGTCGAGCTCCTCCTGGACATGCTGCGCGGCGCGCACGAAGACGGTGAGGCGTGATGTACGGCGAGAACAGCGACTCGCTCCGAGCCGAACTCGTGGCCCTCCTCCGTCAGCACCGGATCCTGCTCAAGATCGGCGGGCCCGCCAGGCACACCCCGGTGGAAACCACCACGACGGCCGAGCGGGCGGAGATCGGGGAACTCGTCCGTCGCTACCGCCAGTCCGTCCTGGCCTGGGTGCAACACACCCATCGGGTCGCCGCGACTGATCTGGGCCGCACCACCCCGGCGTTCGACTCCAGTGCAAGCAGCGAGTTCCGCCGGCTGCTGAGCAACACCCTGCACACGTCCAGCGCCCAACTCGCGTCGTTGGCCGAGCTCACCCAGCCCCAGCCGTTCCCGCTCGTGGACACGTGGCGGCGAGCCGCGCAGGCCTCTGCGTTGGGCGAACACGACTTCCCCACCGTCCGCTCAGCGGCGACCCTGAGCGGGCACGAACGGCTCGTCATGATCCAGGACGCCGCCTCCATCACGCGCGGCCTCGTCGTGCTCGACCGCCGCTACCGCAACATCCCCGCCTGGGAGACCCTGCGCGACGCGGGACGGTTGGGCAGCGCCGCAGAGGCACTCAGCGCCGCCACCAGCGCACACACTGACCTGGGAACCAGCGTGGACCACCGCGGCTGGCGACCACCCTTGAACATCATCCAGGGCCCGGGCCTGCCGGGCCTCGTGGGCCTCCTGCAGGCCGAGCACAACCTCGCGGCCCTCCTCAACGCCTCCCCCGACGCGCACGCTCTGCGGCTGATCCTCGACTCCCAGCGCATCGTCTCGCAAACGGCTGCACGGGGTACCGCATCAGCCTCGCCCCGAGCCTCACACGCGTGGGAACGCAGAGCCGACGCCTACGCCGCTCTGGTGGTCGCCACTCGCGACTTGCGTGGCCTCACCGGCTCTCGCCACGCCATCGGCGAAGCCGCCGCGGCCGCATCACGCGCCCAACAGCTACGCACCCCCGACTTCACCAACGCCGGCGACCTGCGCCACCTCCAGCAACTGTTCGCGCAGGTCGACACCCGCCTCGACCGCCGCGTCACCGAAGCCGTCCACGACCATCGCTACGTCCAGCGGTTGCCCACGGAGCGACTCGAGCACGCGCCGAGCCTCGTCCACCGTGTCGATGCCGTGTACGTGCCGCTGGACGCTCCGGTGAAGGAGGAACTCCTCGACTTGTTCCACCGTCATCTGGGCGCTCCAGCGCCCGCACCCCGCAGCCAGGGCAACGGCCATGCCAATAGAACCGAGTTCACGGAGGCCCTGTCACACCGGCCTCCTCAGCGGCACACGCCCACCGGCCCTTCGCTCTGACTGGCCCACCATCGCAGACTCGGTCCGGCGCCCCAGCTGGACGAGCGTTCGAGCGCGAGAGGCTGTGCGGGCTTCATCCCCGCCACCGTCAGGGGGCAGATTCCGGCGACGCCGGCGTGAGCTGTTCCGCCGGCACCCATTCGGTGACGAGGTGCCACTGCCCTGGTTGCGGATGGGATAGGTACGCGACCAAACCGGACCAACGTGCGCCCGACGCCCCGCTGCTGCGACGCCACTCAAGGAGCAGCCCTGGACGCGAATCCCCCGGGGCCGAGGGGAGGGTCACCCAGCAGTGGCAAGCGCCGGTGGCGGGCATACCCCGGTCAGCCGGCGTGACCTGCCCTTGAGGCGTCCATCTGAGGCGCTCCCCCAGTGGGATGCCCGCGCTTTGTCCGTACCCGCCAGGCATCTCGCCATTTCAGAACACTTGTTCGAGTACGGGCGATGGGTCACTGATCGCTCTGATCCGGTCGGGGTGCGAGCGCCTCCAGGATCTCCGCGGTCAGCGGATTCACCTGCTCGTCCGGCTGGATGTAGTGCTGCTTGGTGATCTCCGGGGAGGTGTGCCCGAGCATCTCCGCAGCCAGGTCGGGGCCTGCGGCTCGATCGATCACCGTGGCCACCGTGCGTCTGAACGAGTGCGGGGTGACCCCTGTGATCCCTACACCTTCGAGAATGGTCCGCAGCTGACGGCGGACGTTGTTCGTGGTCAGCGGCGATCCGTTGCGGCTGAAGAACAGCAGGTGCTCGGGCTGGTTGTCGGCCACGTGCACCAGCCGGGCCCGCAGCGAGGCCGCGGTGTAGGTGGGGACGGCGACCGTCCGGGTCGACTTGGCAGTCTTGGGCGCGGGCTGGCGATGGGTGGGCTGGCCGGGCAGGGAGACGATGGTCCCGCAGATCCGCACCGTGGCCGGCGAACTGGTGACGTCCACGTCGCACTTGCGCAGAGCCAGCACCTCCCCGATCCGCGCAGAGGTGCCCAGCATCACCTCGATGATGTGCTGCAACTGGCCATCCGGAGGCGGTCCGCTCTGCCCCGGCTCCTGGCGCCACTCCCTGACGGCGCGTCGGATCTCATCCACCTGGTCGGCGGTCAGCGCCTTCGCTCGTGCCGGGGGTGGCCGGAGGCGTGCCGTCTCGCGTACCGGGTTCCTGTTCATGGCGTCGTAGCGCACCGCCAGGCCGAACGCGAGACTGAGGACGGACCTGGCGTGCTTGGCGCGGCTGTAGGACTCCTGGGCGGCCATCCGTTTGATGAACTGGTCCACCATGCGTACCGAGATCTCGCGCAGCGCGAAGTGCTCAAAGGTGGGCAGGACCAAGGTCCGCATGTCCCGCTCGTACAGCGCGCGGGTCGCCGGGGCCAAGCGCTCCTCGAGGTCCAGGTCCTGCAGCCACAACTCCACCAGCTCTCCGAAGGAGCTGTCGGGCGTGAGCTCACCGGCACCCCGCGCCTCACCGAGGCGATCGGACAACTTCTGCTTCAGGCGCCGTTCGGCCAGCGCCCGGGTGGCAGCCGTGGCTTGGACCCGGCGGATCTTGCCGTCGTAGTCGCGGAACCGCACCCGGGCGCGCACCGTCGTACTCGGCAGCGTGGCGAACTCGATCTCTCCGTACGTCCCGATCGGGGTGCGCGGCCTAGGCACGACCGGTCACCCCGCTCAGCTCGAGCCAGGCGAGGCGTCCCGCCGCTCCTTGGGCCAGGCCGCCACGTCGGGGACTGAATACTTCAGATGCCGACCGATCCGGATCCCCCGGGGGCCGTGCCCCGTGGTCCGCCAGTCGTACACCGTGCGCACCGGCACACCGAGGTACTCGGCGAGCTCGTCGACACTCATCAGCGGATCCAGTCCGCGCGACTCCATCTGTTCGGCATCCATGTCGGACAGGTGCGCCGCCCACACCCGGAGTGGCCGGGACACCTCGGGACCGGTCGGTGCCGGCTGCGGGCCGACGGAGCCGCCCCGCGGCAGCGGAAACGTAAGTGGAGGGTAAGCGGAGGGTGATCAAATCTTCCACGCAATCAGGGCCGGAGATCCGTGGATCTCCGGCCCTGATTGTGCAGGTCAGAGGCTATTTCGCCCCTGCGCCTCGGTCGGGCTGACAGGATGTGAACCTGCGACCCCCTGAGCCTCCCCGACCCCGCCGGTCCTCGCGCCACGTTCTGCCGAATCGTGCTCTGACCTGCCAAGACACCCACGAAAATGACTCAGCGATTGCCGACCTTGGCACTGATTTGCGCAGCTTCTCCCGACTTTATGGTGAGTTAATGGTGAGCAATTCAGGACTCGGCGCCGCTCGAGCACGCCCAGACAGTCCTCGGCCTACGGCAGCAGATGAGTGCGTACGAAGTCCGCAACTACCTCCGCGTGACCGGCATCCTCAGACCTAAGCGAGATCACCGGACCGTCCGCGAGGGTCACGTGCCAGGTCGTAACGCGCCGCCGGTAGCCGCTGACGCCCGTGAGCTTGGTGATGTCGGCGGCCTGGACCACCGCCACGGGTCCCGGGTAGTTCGTGGCGGACGCACCGCCGCCGTCGACGCGCGCGTGAAAGAAGCGTTCGCCCGCCTACAGAAGCGTGTTGGCATCGCCGCCCTCCCCTAGCTGTCGTCCCACCAACACCTCCACGATCGAGGTGTTGCTTCGACTGGTTGAACCTGGGTTGACTGTCTGCGTCGCTGTGACACCGCAGCCCGTCGAGTTGGTTGCCCGCGACCAGCGGGCCATTTCGGTGGCGTCGAGGACCGTGGTGGTCCGCGTGTGAGATGCAGCCCGCCACCCCACGATCGTGCGGGAGCAGGCGTCAATGATGAAGCAGACGGAGGCGACGCCGGCCCAGGTCGGAACGTAGGTCAGGTCGGTGACCCACAGTTGGTTCGGTGCGCCCGAACCGGACGGAGGGACGCGCGTTTTTGGGCGTAGGGGTCGGTGCCGCAGGCGCCGCGACGCCCCCGGCGCGAGTGGTGGGGTTGCCGCGTTGTCTCGTGAGTGGGTGGGCAATTGTGAGGTTGCGGGGCTCTCCCGGGGTGGGTCTTCATGGTGGTGTTCGGGCGACCTGATCGATGCCCAGAGCACCGCTGAACGGCCTGGACGGCGCGAGCCCAGCCCGAACGCCTGTGGGGGCGTTCGGGCTGGGCTCTGGTCACGGCCTTGAAAGAGCGGCGCGGGTCAGTGGTTCTTTGCTGCGGGGGAAAGCAGGACGTTCGTGCTGCCGCTGGAGATGCCCACAACGCCACCTTGGGGGTAGCTCTCGCACGCTCCGGGCTTGCCCCATTCGCTGACATCGTCCAGCGTGATCGTGAAACCGTAGAAGTGGTCGCCGACCTTGAGTGACTTGCCGTTCGGCAGGTCGAGTTGTACCACACCGTCCTGGGTGGTCACGTCGACGTCTCCTACCCATGCGATCGCCTGTTGCGGGACCGTCTCGTCGTCGCGCACCTGGTCAAGCACGACGCATCCCGATGATGTGAGCGCGAGCGTCCCCTCGATGGTGTCTTCGGTCATCTGGATCTCGGAGAACGGCGTGCCGCGAAGCATGGCCACCTGAACGGGCTCGTGGGTCCCGCACGCAGCCACGACGGGGACGAGCGACGATATCCCCATAAGAATTGCCGCTTTACGGAGGCCCGGAGTCAATGTCTCATCTCATTTCTTCTTGGTCGTGACGATGTAGACATCGTTCATGGGAGACAGGCTGAGAGCCTTCTTGATATTGGCGAAAAAGTAGGAACACTTCGGGTCCGACCAAGGCCAGGACTTCGGACAGTTTATCGAACTGCCGGAGATGAGCCCAACTGCCGTCGACATGTCGCTCTTCATCCAGGCGGGGCCGCCGGAGTCGCCAAGATCCATCATATTCTTCTTGCTGTCTTCCACGCTAAACGTATTGGTGTACGTGACCGTTGGCGTTTTCTTGGCCTGCGCATCCTGCTGAGCTTTGGTTGCCCCCGGGTTTTTGTGCAGCCAGCGGGCGTAGTGCTGCTTATCCATTCCACTGAGGGTCGTATTTGGAGACTTGACCTTGCCGCAGAAAGGATTTCCCTTCCTGTCGCCCTTTGAGGTGCGCCCAAACCAGCAGATTTTGGCATCCTTGCCGGGGGATCCTACCTTTGCGACCGACGCAGTCTTTCCTACCTTCCAGTAGTACTTGTTCGTCGTCTCCTCGGAACCCTGTGAGAACATGACGTCAGCCTTCCGGGTTCCGGACCCGCCGAAGTACCTGTTCTTGGTGATCGAGTCTCGACCCGACAGATGGGACCCCGCCTTGGGTGCGAAGTGGGACGGCTTCAGGAAATCGTCGGTTCCAGATCCGCAATGATCAGCAGTGATAAACCCGTACTTGGCGGCCCCTGAGGACACGTTCAAGCGGGCGGCGAATCCACTGGTGCAGGTATGGGTGACATATCCGACGCCAAGCGTGACTCCGCCCTGGTATTTCATCAACTCAGTCGCACTGGTGTACTCAGAGATACTCTGAGGAGTGTACTGGAGTCGAAAACTCCATGAATCCCCGTAGAGTCCGCCGAGCCCCGCTTCTGCCTGCTGGGCGATGTCGCTAACGGACACAGTGGAATCCAAGGGAACGCCGATGGAAACATCAACAATTCCCTGCGCATATTCTGCGGTAATTGCCATGCTGGTTTCCGGCGGAATGATGTCGGAAATGATGGAAGTCACATTCTCTGTGATCGCATCCCCCTGTGAAACGGTGAGGACCGCATTCGTCTTCACTTCGACATCTCCGGGAAGCGCTTCGATCTCCTGTGCCGCATCTACGGGGGCGGCGCCGACAAAGGAGACGCTAGCCCCCTTGTCGCTGTCGGCGGAAGTGAACTCGGAGAAATTCGCCACACTGTCCATGAGGTCATTTGCGACCGCATTGAACTCCGACTTCCATGCGTCCCGCTCGACAACAGTGGCCAACGGCAAGTTTTCCGCGGTCGCAATCGCTTGCAGTGACTGCAAGTGATCCGAGTTCACCCCATAGGGGGTCATCGTGGGGTCCGCGCCTTCGGGGGCATCGACGTCGGCGATGTCTTCTCCGCTGCCAGCGGAAATCTTGATGTACCTGAACTCCTTGCTGGAGTTGTAGTTGGTCGCCGATCGCGCAACGAGTTCGACGTCGTAGTAGCCATCAGGAAGGGCGCCGGCTGAGATAGTGAGCGTCGAGCGTTGTGCGTTGGCGACCAGCGTTCCTTCACGAGTAATTGCAGCTGCGACCGCATCGGAGCGCTTGAAAGTAGCCACCAGCCGGGCCTGGGTGCCGTCGCTCGACGACATCACTGCTGAAATCGTGGGGGTTGCAACCAGGATCTGGTTAATGAGGTA
Source organism: Nocardioides sp. (assembly GCA_045627505.1). Taxonomy (GTDB): domain Bacteria; phylum Actinomycetota; class Actinomycetes; order Propionibacteriales; family Nocardioidaceae; genus Nocardioides. The sequence goes on along the minus strand of JAZQNT010000398.1, from coordinate 2,423 downwards.
TCCGTCATCGTCCCAGGTGGACGAGACAGGGCTGATCTGGATGCTGCTGGGCGGAGACACCGTCACGGTGACGGTGAACGCGCGGTCGGGTCCCCACGCCGAGGTGAGTCCGCGGGGGTCCTTGGCGCGTGCCCGGACGGTATAGGCGCCGTTGGCAAGGGGGACGGACGTGAAGGTCGCGTCGGTGTTGCTCGTGACCGTCTTGGTGCCGGAGCTCTTCACGGTAGTGCCCTGACGGACCTGGAATTCAATGGTGACGTTTCCGCCGTCGGGGTCACTCGCCTTGACCTTGATGTCCGGGGTTGAGTCGGCCACAACGCCTGAGGCGTTCGCGCCGACCACGGTCGGGGCGACTGGCGTGTTGGGCGGGTCGTTCCACGTGACGTTGATGTGGGGACGGTGGTCAGAGTTGTCGCTGTAGTTGCCTGAGCGGTAGCGACGCCAGGTGTAGTTCGACGTCTCGTCGACGGCCTTCATGCGCAGGCCGTAACGGTTCGCGCCTCCTGCCCAGTCTTGTGCGATCTTGGTGACGTCCCACGTCACGTTGCCTGCCGCGCACGAGGAGTTGTAGCCCTTCGCAGTGGGGACGTCAACGCGGTTGGTTGTGGTCGCCTCGGGCTGGTTCGACCACGTGAGGGTGGACGAGTCCCAAGGCGTAGTGATCCTGTTGACGCGAATGTCGCCACCGGTGCACGACCCGGAGTAGAAGTTCCGCATCACGAGGGTGGCTGACGTGATGTCTTTCCCGACCCAAACCGTGGTTCCGAAGTTCATGAACGAGCGGGCCTTATCCGTGCCGCCGTTGTACGTGCCGACCTTGAGCTCTTGGCTGGTGGCCTGCGACGACGGATACGTCGGGGTCTGCACCCACGTATCGCCGGTGTAGACGGTCGTGGACGGGTCCACGGTCACCGGGTATGTCGTGCCCGCGCCGGTAAGGAAGTTTTCGTCCACGCTAAGCGAAACCAATGAGCCCTCACGCGCACGCGCGCGAACACCGGAAGGCTGGTCCACGTCGACGTCCAACCGCACGACAGTCGCGTCATCTTCATTCGCGGCACCGTCGGGGGCCGGGGTGTCCAGCTCCTCGCCTTCGCGGGCGGCCACCGCGACTCCAGCAGGGTCGAAGTCCTCGGGCCCGATCGTGGAGGCATCCCAAGCCAGGGGCGCCGGTGCGGTGAAGAGCTTCTTTCCGGCCGCGTCCGCGATCTTGAGGGAACCGCCGGCTGCGAGGTCGATCCGCGCCGGGTTGGCAGTGTTGCTGTCCTCGATACGAATCGGGAACGACAGGACACCGTCCTCGTTGCCCTGAAGGAGCCCAAGTTCGGCTGCGCTGGGCCGCTCGTGCAGGACGAGCCAGTGACTGAACCCGGTGCTGTTGACCTGCATCACCAAATCAACGTCGTCGACAGTACCGTCGAACACGCCATGGTAGACAACCGTGTCGCCCTCAACGATCGGCTCAGGCAGCGTCCCGGTGAGCGGCCCGTCGAACGCGTACGTCAGGGTGTGGCCGTCCTGCTTGAACTTCGCGAACCACGCGGTGTCGCCGGCGGAGAACTTCACGTCCGCGACCGCGTGCTTCGGCGCAAGCGAGCGCCCGGACTTCTCAAGGGCGACGTCGATGTTGTGCCAACCCGACAGCCCATCCTCGCCGACAGGACCGTCCTGGACCTGGCCCGGTCCGGAACCAGCTTCCGCGGTCCACGTGCCGTCAGGGTTCGCGAACACGCGCGCGTCCTCGGTCCTCTGCGACAAGTCCTCGACCGCAACGCCGTACTTCGCAGCCGACTCAGCCGCGAGCGCAGCCGTGCGCTCAAACGGCCGATCGTCAAGATCGCCCTTGGGCAAGACCACAGCCGGGTCACCCGAAAGCTGAACCCCAACCTCGGCCTCAGCGCCGGTCACGGCCGTTGCCCCGCCCGGAAGCGCAACGGCAGCAGCCACGGCTCCTGTCGTCAAGATCCCCGCGGATCTCCATGCTCTATTTTTCAGTTTCACAACATCTCCTGCTTGAAAGGAACAACTAATTAAAGTTCAACGCAGCATTCGGTCAGGCGATTCTCACGAGCGAACGCGAAGCGCCAGCCCGTGGTATAAGCGCCGAGCGGTGGTGCGGCACACCCCGCCCCGGGCCCGAGTGGTGAGATTGCCAGCGAGTGTTCGAGGGCGGTGGGCGTCGTGGTAGCGAGTGGGTCGGCGGTGGGGTCGAGCGCGGATGTGTCGACGTTCGAGCACGTGTGCGTGGGTCCGGGGCGGTTGTCGGAGTTGGTGCGGAACCGCGGCCCGGCTGGAGGGGGAAGGGTGATGAACGAGTACGAACGCGAGGTATGGCTGCCTGCGGGACAGTGGAAGAATATCAATAACGGCGAGATCCTCGCGGGCGGACAGAAGAAACGTGTGGCCGCGCCGCTGGATGAGAT
>JAZQNT010000397.1:0-6439 GCA_045627505.1 Nocardioides sp. | reverse complement strand
CTCGGCGTTCCGATTGTCAATCCAGGGAAAAGTGCGACGTGAATCAAACCATTGCCCGTGATCGTATTCCCAATGTTGATGGCGCGCAGGTCAGATGTCCGCCCCTCCCCACGTGCGTACCGGCCTCATCCTGGTCGGCCTGATCCTGCTGGCCTTCAATCTCCGTCCGGCCGCGACGAGCGTCGGCCCGGTTCTGGAGGAGGTCCGTCACGCGCTCCACCTCTCCCCCGCGATGGCCAGCGTCCTGACCTCGCTCCCGGTCTTTGCCTTCGCCGTCGTCGGCGCCTGCGCCCCTTGGCTGGCCCGTGTGATCGGGCTCCACCGTGTCTCCCTCCTCGCCCTCCTCGCCGTCGTCGTCGGCCTCGGAGCGCGCGCCACCACTGACTCCGGCGTGCTGTTCCTGCTCTGGACGCTCCTCGCGGTCTCGGGCATGGCCTGCGCCAACGTCCTCGCGCCGTCGTTGGTGAAGCTGCACTTCCCGGACCGGATCGGCTTCGCCACCGCCTGCTACACGACGGCGATGGCGACGGGCCTCACACTCGCCTTCACCGCCACCGTGCCCGTCTCCGACGCCCTGGGCAGCTGGCGCGGGGGGCTGGGTGTCTGGGCGGTCGTCGCCTTCCTGGCCGTCATTCCCTGGGTCGGGCTGGTCGCGCACGACCGACGTCCGCAGGACGTGGGTACAGCCATCTCGTTCCGTCAGGTGGCGCGCACCCCGCTCGGCTGGGCGTTGGCCGCCTTCTTCGGCGTGCAGTCCGCGATCGCCTACTCGATGTTCGGTTGGTTCGCCCAGATGTGGCGAGACACCGGCTACTCCGCCGCCTACGCAGGTGTGCTGGTCGGCCTGATCGCCGCCGCGGGCATCCCGTGCTCCCTCGTCCTGCCCTCACTGCTGGCCAGGGTCAAGGACCAGCGGGTGCTGATGCTGGGCGTCATCGCCTGCTACCCGGTCGCCTTCATCGGCCTGCTCGCGGTCCCGGGCCAGCTGGGTGTGCTGTGGGCGCTCCTGCTGGGCGTCGGCGGGACCACGTTCCCGCTGATCCTGGTGCTGATCAGCATGCGCGCACGCACGGCCGCCGGCACCGCCGCGCTCTCGGGCTTCGCACAGTCCGTCGGCTACCTGATCGCCACCCCGGGACCGCTCGTCCTGGGCCTGGTGCACAGCGCCTCGGACGACTGGGTGGCGCCGTTCTGGTTCCTGCTCGCACTGCTCCTCCCCCTCGTCGCCCTGGCCCTCTACGTGGGCCGTCCGGCCCATCTCGAGGACCAGGTCAAGAACCACTGAGTCCGCACGCAGAACGGCGCCGCTCCCGGTGGGAGCGGCGCCGTTCGTGCGTGTTCGGGGTATGCGAGCCTCAGGCCTCGCCCTCCCCCGCCCAGCGGCGCAGCAGCGCGAAGACGCCGGCCAGCAGGACGAGGGCGACGATGGCCAGCACGAAGGCCGGCACACCCTTGTCGTAGGCAAACCCAGCCGCCAGCAGCAGCACGACGAACCCGCCGAGAAACATCCCGGCCGCCAGCAGACCCGCGGCAACGCGTCGGCCCGCGCCCTCGTCGTCGACCTGGTCGGGCACAGGTACGTGGTTCTTCTCAGCCATTCGTTCCTCCTCAGACCACCGACAGCGGCAGCAACCGCTGGCCGGTGGGGCCGATCTGAATCTCGGTGTCCATCGTCGGGCACACGCCGCAGTCGTAGCAGGGGGTCCAGCGGCAGTCCTCAACCTCGATGTCGTCACCGTTGGCCGCGGCCAGCGCGTCCTCCCAGTCACTCCACAGCCAGTCCTTGTCCAGACCGGAGTCGAGGTGGTCCCACGGCAGGACCTCGTCGTACTCACGCTGACGGGTGGTGTACCAGTCCACGTCGATGCCGGTGCCCGCCAGCGCGGTGTCGGCGGCGGTCATCCACCGGTCGAAGGAGAAGTGCTCGCTCCACCCGTCGAACCGACCACCGTCGCGCCACACCTGCTCGATGATTCCGCCCACGCGGCGGTCACCGCGCGAGAGCAGTCCCTCGACGATGCCGGGCTTGCCGTCGTGGTAGCGGAAGCCGATAGCGCGACCGTACTTCTTGTCCTCGCGGACCACGTCGCGCAGCTTCCGCAGCCGCTCGTCGGTGGTCGGGTGGTCGAGCTGGGCGGCCCACTGGAACGGGGTGTGCGGCTTCGGCACGAACCCACCGATCGAGACCGTGCACCGCACGTCGTTGCGGCCCGAGACCTCGCGGCCCTTGGCGATCACCCGCTTGGCCAGGTCGGCGATGGCCAGGACGTCCTCGTCGGTCTCCTCCGGGAGGCCGCACATGAAGTACAGCTTCACCTGGCGCCAGCCGTGCGAGTACGCGGTGGCGACGGTGCGGATCAGGTCCTCCTCGTCGACCATCTTGTTGATGACCTTGCGCATGCGGTCCGAGCCGCCCTCGGGGGCGAACGTCAGGCCGGAGCGGCGACCGTTGCGGGAGAACTCGTTGGCCAGCGTGATGTTGAAGGCGTCGACGCGGGTCGAGGGAAGTGACAGCGAGACGTTGGAACCCTCGTAGCGGTCGGCCAGGTCCTTGGCCAGGTCGCCGATCTCGGTGTGGTCGGCGGAGGAGAGCGACAGCAGGCCAACCTCGTCGAACCCGGAGGCCCGGATGCCGTTCTCGACCATCGCGCCGATGGTGGTGATGGAACGTTCCCGCACCGGGCGGGTGATCATGCCCGCCTGGCAGAACCGGCAGCCGCGCGTGCAGCCGCGGAAGATCTCCACGCTGAACCGCTCGTGCACCGTCTCGGCCAGCGGCACCAGCGGCTTCGCCGGGTACGGCCAGGCGTCGAGGTCCATCAGGGTGTGCTTGCGGACCCGGAACGGGATGCCGGGACGGTTGGGGACGACGGCCTCGATGGCGCCGTCCTCGCCGTAGGTGACGTCGTAGAACTTGGGCACGTACACGTTGCCGGTGACCGCGAGTCGGCGCAGCAACTCGTCACGACCTCCCGGACGCCCCTCCGTCTTCCACTCGCGCACGACCTCGGAGATCGCGAGCACGACCTCCTCGCCGTCGCCCAGCACGGCCGCGTCGACGAAGTCGGCGATCGGCTCGGGGTTGAAGGCAGCGTGGCCGCCGGCCAGCACCACCGGGTCGTGCTCACGTCGGTCGACGGCGTGCAACGGGATGCCCGCCAGGTCGAGCGCGTTGAGCATGTTGGTGTAACCGAGCTCGGTGGAGAAGCTCAGGCCGAAGACGTCGAAGTCACCGAGCGGACGGTGGGCGTCGACGGTGAACTGCGGGATCGCGTGGTCCCGCATCACCTTCTCCATGTCGGGCCACACCGCGTAGGTGCGCTCGGCGACGATCCAGTCACGCTCGTTGAGCACTTCGTACAGGATCTGGACGCCCTGGTTGGGCAGCCCGACCTCGTAGGCATCGGGGTACATGAGCGCCCAGCGAACGGTCTCGCCCTCCGGGGCGCAGTCCCACTCCTTGACGGTGGAGTTGAGCTCTCCCCCGACGTACTGGATCGGCTTGGAGACCGACGGGAGGTGAGGCTCGAGCAGGTGGAACACCGACTCCCCCCGGGGGGTGGTGAGCTCGAGAGCTGACTCGGCGCTGGACGACGCGCTGGACGTGGCGCTGGACATGGCGCTGGACATGGGGACCTCGACGTGTCGGGGGCGGGACGACATTCAAGGGTACGCCGAAATCCTTCTTCCACCGCAGCCCACGGCGCCACCCCCTACAGTGACCGATGTTCCGACGGGGGGTCGGATCGTTGGGAGGTCGTCTGCATGTGGCCCACGCGCGCCACCGCGGCCACCGCGCCGGAGCTCCACCGACGTGCTCCGTCCCACACCGTCCTGCCGCCGGAGTCCAGCGCCACCGGGGCGGGAGACCCACCGCGCCCGGCCGGCACGCGGACCTTCTGGGTGCTCTGGACCCTGGCGCTGCTCGCGAGCCTGCTCTTCGCCCTGTTCGCGGCGAGGGGCACCACTCCTGGTGAGATCCCGCAGGTCTGGTTGGTCACCACGGTGGCCTTCACATGGATCACCATGAGCTGGCAGCGACCGGGACTGCTGCCCCCCGCCCGCTGGCAGTTCTTCCTCACCCTGGCGGTCCTCGCCGCGATCGGCTTGACGACGGGCCTGGTGATGGAGGCATCCGCGTGGGACACGATCCGCTCGGGGATCGGAATCCCGGCCCAGGCCGTGACCATGGCCGTCCTCACCCGTCTGGCGCGACGCCTGCTGCGCATCCCCTCCCACCCGCCCGTCCCGCACGCCAGCGCGTGGCGTGACGGGTGGGCACGGAGTTGGGCGCCGTCAGGGGCGATGGAGTTCTTCGCCCTGACCGTCGGGGCGTTGGGCAGCGGCGTCGTCTCCCTGCTGGTCGGCTCCTTCCCCGGCCTGAACTTCTGGACCCTCGGCGGCTTCGGACCGGCGCAGTGGATGAGCCACGTGACGGTGGTCTCCGTGGTGGGCGGCGCCACCACGCTGATCATCTTCGCCACCTGGTCCCCGCCCGACTCCCGGCACCCGTGGGTCCGCATCCTGGGTCTGTGGCTCTGCTCCGCCACCATCCTGCTGTGGGTGCACGCCACCGGCACCGTCTCCATGGCCTGGCTGCAGGTCATCCCCACCCTCTTCGTCGCCCTGACCTGCCGGGTCTGGGTGACTGCCACGTTCTCGCTCACGCTGGGCGCGGTGAGCGTCATCCTCTCCCCCCGCCTCAACGAGATCGAGGTGACGCCCGGTGAGGTCCCGATGGGGGAAGCGATGGACCTGTTGGTCGCCGCCCTGATCACGGTGGCGCTGATCATCGGCTTCCTGGAGCAGCGCCGCAACGACCTGGTCCGCGACCTCGAGGTGGAACGTCGACGTACCGCCGGTCACCTGGAGGTGATGCGCACCGTCTTCGAGTCGATGCGCGAGGGCGTGATCGTGGTCTCCTCCGACCTCGACCTGCAGTTCCACAACGCCGCCGCGGTCGAACTCCTGGGCCGCCCCTTCCCCAGCGAGCGCGGCGACGACTGGACCTCCCACTTCGACCTCACCTCGCTGGACGGCAGGCCGCTCCGCGACGCCGACCTGGAGCACACCGAGCACCTGGTGCTCTCCACCCCGGGGGGCCGTCGGGTGCTGCACCAGCAGACACTGCGCTCCGGCGACGGAATCATGGCGGTGCTGGCCGACGTCACCGAGCAGCACGCCCGGATGGACGAGCTCTCCGGGTTCGCCGGAGTGGTGGCGCACGACCTGCGTGCCCCGCTCACCAGCCTCGAGGGGTGGCTGGAGATGGCGGTCGAGGCCCTGGAGCACGACGAGGTGCAGGAGGCTCGGGTCACGCTGGCCAGGGCCAGCGGCGGCAGCCGTCGGGTGCGCCAGATCATCGACGACTGGCTCCGGTACGCCGTGGAGCGTCAGGGTGAGCTCGAGGTCACCGACTTCCCACTGACCGAGCCCGTCGACGCGGTGATCTCCCAGCTCGCCGAGACCGGACCCCATCGGTTCAGCATCGAGGCTCCCCACCGCGTCCGTGGCGACCAGGCGACCGTCCGCCAGGTGCTCGCCAACCTGGTCGGCAACTCCTCGAAGTTCTGCCGCCCCCAGGAGACTCCGCAGATCGCCGTGCGCTCGCACCAGATCGACGACGGCTGGATCCGGATCGACGTCGAGGACCGCGGCATCGGGCTGCCCGCAGGAGCGGAGGAAGCCATCTTCGAGGAGTTCCGGCGCGGCCAGGGGGCGGCCACCCAGGTCGAGGGCTTCGGATTGGGGCTTGCACTGTGTCGTCGGGTGGTGGAACGCCACGGTGGCACCATCTGGGCCCGCAACAACTCCCACGGCGGGGCCACCTTCAGCTTCACCCTGCCGGTGGCACACGAGGAACCGGGGAGCAGCCCTGAACTCCTGGCCGACCACCTGCGCACGCCGACCCGGGTGGCCCGCCACTCCTAGATCGCGCGGCGCGAGGCCAGCCCCGAAGCACCCTCGCGTCGCCCGGGACACCTGCTGACCGGGGCGACGGAGCAGCTGGGCCCCTGCTTTCGTCATTCTCCCGCGGTGCCGGTCTCCTCTCTCCTAGCCTCGGCTCATCACCGTCGTTGCCGGGGGGCCCGTGAACTCGATCCAACCAACGACCGCCCCCCTCCGTGACACCCTCGCGGCCGGGCGGCCCTTGGGACGCCCCGACCCCCAGGGCGCCCTCCTCTCCCCCACCACGCCCACGACCGGAACCGGACCTCTCATCTCCGTGGTGATCCCGGCCCACAACGGTGCCCGGTGGCTGCGTGAAGCTGCGGAGTCCGTGCTGAGCCAGGAGGGCGTGGACCTGGATGAATGAACTTAAGTCATCTTTATCATAGAATGGGAAGCGAAGCCAGATCCTGCTTGCAACTTCATTGCCATCAAACTCGTCATCTGCTGAGTCTATGACTTTGATGTCATGCTCAGGTGTCTTGACAAG
>JAZQNT010000396.1:0-4321 GCA_045627505.1 Nocardioides sp. | reverse complement strand
GCCAGCAGGGCCAGCGAGAACGACGTCGACTCGTGCTGGTTGGCGGCACCGTAGGAGGCGAGGTAGCGCACCTGGGTCAGGGCGTACTCGAAGCCCGCACGCTCGGCGGCGCGCGCCAGCTCGACGTTGTACTCGTAGCTCCAGTCCGTGCGCTGCTCGACGTTGCTGACCACGAGACCCCCGCTCACGTTGGGCACCCAGTAGGCGAAGGTGAGCGGCTTGCGCGCGGTGCTCGAACCGGACGCAGTGCCGACGGACGGCGCGGGCGGCGTGGGCGCCGAAGTGGTGGACATGGAGGGCCTTTCCAGCTTGAAGTCGATATATTCAACTCAATCACTACACTTTGGCTCGGTGCAAGATGCTGCCGGTCACTTCGCACTCGGAACCAGCGAACGGGCCACAGGCAGAACCTTTCAGCCGACGCCACCCCCAAGGAGCCCACCTGTGCGGATCGAACAGCTCGAGTACGTGGTGGCGGTGACCCGCTACGGGTCGCTGCGCAAGGCCAGCGAGCGCATGCACATCTCCCAGCCCGCGCTGAGCGAGGCGGTGGCGAAGCTGGAACGCGAGCTCGGCGTCCCACTGCTGGACCGGCGGCGTTCGGGCAGTCGGATCAGCCGCGAGGGGCGCGCCCTCCTGCCGAGCATGGTGGACGTGCTCGAGTCCGTGCGGCGACTGCGTCAGGAGGCCAGCGACCAGGAGCTCACCAGCGGGGTGCTGCGCATCGGCACCGTCAACGCGGGCACCTCGGCCGTGCTCGTCCCGGCGGTGCACGCCTGGACCGAGGACCACCCCGGCGCTCAGGTGGAGATCCTGCCGATGCAGCAGGACGACATCCAGTCCGGCCTGCTCGAGGGCTCACTGGACCTGGGTCTGGTCAACCTGCTCGACGGCGACGACCGCCGCTCGGAGCTGGCCACCACCGACCTGCTGCACGGGCGTCCGGTGGTGGTGCTGCCCGCGGGCCACCCCCTCGCCGAGCAGGAGGACGTCAGCGCCGAGCAGCTACGGGGGGAACGGATCGTGCTGATGCGGGCTGGATACCTGATGCACCGGTTCGCCCACCGGCTCTTCGGCGCCGAGCCCCCGCAGCACGTGCACTCCACCGACGGGGCCGAGCTGGGCAAGATGATGGTGGCCGAGGGGCTGGGCCTGACCCTGCTACCGGACTACAGCGTGGTCGGCGATCCCTTGCACCGCGCCGGGCTGATCGTCACCCGTCCGGTGCGCGACGACCCCGCCGGCGTCACCCTCGTGCTCGAGCACCGCCACGGTCCAGCCACTCCGCACGTGCGCTCCCTGGTGAGCCACCTGCGCGCCGCCGCCACCGCCCACGGCCGGACCTGACCCCTCGCGCCCCACCACCGGTTGTGGTCGTGAAACTGGCTCCTCGACAACCACAACCGGTGGGGCGCGGGAGATCAGTGGCGCGGGTACGCCTGGACGAACTCGGTGAGCTTCTTGAGCTGGTCAGGATTGGTCGAGGGGATGACGCCGTGACCCAGGTTGAAGATGTGGCCGCGCGCTCCGCGCCCGGCCTCGATCACCTGCGCGGCACGCTCGAACATCACCTCGGTGGGCGCGAAGACCAGGGTCGGGTCGAGGTTGCCCTGGACCGAACGGTCGCCCACCTTCGCGATGCCCGCCTCCAACGGGGTGCGCCAGTCGACGCCCACCACGTCCGCCCCGGCCTCGCCCATCAGCGTGAGCAGGTTCGAGGTGCCCACGCCGAAGTGGGTGCGCGGGACGCCCCAGGTACCGGCTTCGGCCAGCACCCGCGAGGAGTACGGCATGACCTTCTCCGCGTAGTCCTGCGGGGTGAGGGCGCCGGCCCAGGAATCGAAGAGTTGGACGGCGGACGCGCCGGCGTCCACCTGCACCTTCAGGAAGGCGGTGGAGATCTGGCTGATCTTGCCCATCAGTGCGTCCCACACCTCGGGGGCGCCGAGCATCATCGCCTTGGTCCGCGCGTGGTCCTTCGACGGACCGCCCTCCACCAGGTAGGAGGCGACCGTGAACGGGGCGCCCGCGAAGCCGATCAGCGGGGTCGCCCCCAACTCGGCGACCAAGCCCTGGACCGCCTGGGTGATGTAGGCGACGTGCTCGGGCGTCAGGTCGGGGATGCGCTCGACGTCGGCCAGCGTGCGCACCGGCTCGGCCACCACGGGACCCACGCCGGGCTTGATGTCGAGGTCGACGCCGACCGCCTTGACCGGCAGCACGATGTCGGAGAAGAAGATGGCCGCGTCCACCCCGTAGCGGCGCACCGGCTGCATGGTGATCTCGACGATCAGCTCGGGGTCCATGCAGGAGTCGAGCATCGCGACGCCCTCACGCACCTTGAGGTACTCGGGCAGCGAACGCCCCGCCTGACGCATGTACCAGACCGGGGTGTGGTCCACCTCCTCGCCACGGGCGGCGCGGAGGAAGGTGCTGTCTGCGGCTGCTGCGGAAGGGCTCACCCAGCGATCATCGCAGGTCAGCGGCGTGGCGGCACATTGCACTGGTCAGCGCGGCTTACCGTTGTCCCATGCCCCTCTCCACCGACACGCGTACCGGACCGGGAGCTGTGCCCCCCCCCGCCCAGTTCACCGCCGCGGTCGCCGAGGTGCGCCGCGCGCACTTCCGCACCGAGGTGCACGTGGAGGAGATGCCCGCACCCCAGCGGATCGCACCGTGGGCCACGGCCGTCTCCGCCGACGTGGACGTCGACGACGACGAGGTCGGCACCGGCCGGCTGATCCTGTTGCACGACCCGCACGGCAATGACGCCTGGTTGGGGACGTTCCGGTTCGTGGCCTACGTACGGGCCCAGGTCGACCCCGAGCTCGCGATCGACCCCATGCTCGGCGAGGGCGGCTGGAGCTGGTTGACCGGGGCCCTCGAGGCGCACGGAGCCGACTTCCACAACGCGTCGGGCACGGTCACCCGGGTCACCACCGAGGCCTTCGGCGAGATGGAGGAGGACGAGGGCAGCGCCCAGATCGAGATCCGTGCCTCCTGGACTCCGGTCGGGGACGCGGAGAGCACCCCGGTTCGCGCTCACGTCGAGGCATGGGGTGAACTGCTGTGCACAGCGGTGGGACTGCCACCGGTACCGGAAGGGGTCACGGCGATCCCGAGCAGAAGAGGACAGCGGGGCCACTGAACCCGATGACGCAGGACTCCACCACGAACCAGCAGGACGGCGGCGCCGAGGAGGCCACGCCCCCACTTCCCCTCCTCACCCTCGCCGAGGGCATCCCGGGCGTGGTCGACACCCGCGCGGCCCTCGAGGACGCGTGTGCCGCCATCGCCGGCGCGACCGGCCCGGTGGCGCTGGACGCCGAACGGGCCTCCGGCTACCGCTACTCGGCCCGCGCCTACCTGATCCAGCTGCGCCGCGGCGACTCCGGCACCTTCCTGGTGGACCCGGTCGCCTTCGGCCAGGCGCTCCCCGAGCTGCAGACCGCGATCGGTGACGAGGAGTGGATCCTGCACGCCGCCACCCAGGACCTCGCCTGCCTCAAGGAGGTCGGCCTGCGCCCCACGCGGTTGTTCGACACCGAGCTGGCCGGACGCCTGCTGGGGATGCCCCGCGTCGGCCTCGCCACCCTGGTCGAGGAGATCTGCGGACTGCGCATGCGCAAGGAGCACTCCGCCGCCGACTGGTCGACCCGACCGCTGCCGGAGTCGTGGCTGGAGTACGCCGCCCTCGACGTCGAGGTGCTGGACGTCCTGCGCGACCACCTCGCCGAGGAGCTGGTCAAGGCCGGCAAGGACGAGTGGGCCCGCCAGGAGTTCACCCACCTGCTCGGGTTCGAACCGACGGTGCGTGCCGAGGCCTGGCGCCGCACCTCCGGGGTCCACAAGCTGCGCGGACGCCGCGCGCTGGGCGCCGCGAAGCTGCTGTGGGAGACCCGCGACGAGATCGCCCGCACCCGCGACGTCACCCCGGGCCGGGTCCTGCCGGACGCTGCGATCGTGGCCGCCGCCACCGCCATGCCGACGAACCGTGCCGCGCTGCTCGCGGTGAAGGGGTTCCACGGACGGGGCGCCGAGCGGTACGCCAACAAGTGGGTGGCCGCCCTGCAGCAGGTCGCGGCCATGCCGGAGGAGGACCTGCCCTCGCGCGCACCGCGCGGCGACGGTCCCCCGCACCCGCGCACCTGGGCCGACCGTGACCCGGTGGCCGACCGCCGGTACAAGATCGCCCGCGAGGCGACCCTGGCGATCGCCGAGGAGAACACCCTCCCGGTGGAGAACCTGATCACCCCCGACTACGTGCGCCGGGCGATGTGGACCCCGCCGCGGACCCGTGACGAGGCGGAGCTGACCGAGC
>JAZQNT010000395.1:0-3816 GCA_045627505.1 Nocardioides sp. | reverse complement strand
GCGTCAGGGAGCTGCGCACGGGTGCGCTCGTCACCGCCGGGATTCCCTGGTGGCCAGCGGCCCGCACCCGGTACCAGGCGGGGTAGCGGACTGCGGCGACCTGGAGGGCGACGTCGACCTTCGCCGCGGCGGTGGTGGCCACCGTCGTCCAGGCGCCGTCGAGGTACCTCTCGACCGTCACCTTTCGGCCGGCGCGGACCGGGGTCAGCTGGCCGGTGAAGGTGGCGTCCAGGTCGGCGTCTGCGGTGCTACGACCCACCGCCAACTTCTGGGCGACGACACGCAGCCCCAGCGAACCCCCGGTGTAGGACGTCTTGCCGACCTTCGCGCGGACCCGGTACTTGACCGTGCCCTTCGCCTTGGCCGGAACGTTCGAGGAGAACGAGACCTTGGAGCGCTGGCCCAACTTTTTCTTCGCCACGGTGCGCCACGTCGAACCGTCACGGCGCTGCAGCACGATCGTGGCGGAGCGCTTCTTCGACGCCTTCAGCCGCTTGAACTTCTTGCTCGTCGGCGGCTTGGCCGTGAAGGTGACCCGTTCCCCTGCCACGGCTGGGCTCACCGAGGCGGACAGCAGCCGTGCGGCCTGGGACGGGGCCGCGACGGTCACGACCGACGCCGTTGCCTCGGAACGCGATTCGGCTGCCTGGGCAGGGACGAGCAGAGCGGCGGGGGTCAGCAGGCTGACCGTTGCTGCTCCGGCGACGAGAAGACGAGACGGCACAGCACGCTCCAGGAATCCGGGGACGACGACGGCGCGAGTCTGCCAGTGACCCAGGTCACGCGCGAGCGAATGCGAGAGTGAGTCTGGGCCGGGCGGTGCGGGGTGGTCAGCCGAGGCGGTCGTCGAGGAAGCTCACGGTGCGTTCCATCGCGGGGACGAACGCCGGGCCGAAGGCGTGGCCGTCGTCGTACCAGGCGAGTTCGGAGTCGACGCCGGCCTCCTGCATCGCTTGCTCGGTGGCCCGGGTCCAGCGCGGCGGGCAGGTGTCGTCGCGGCGCCCGTGCACCGAGAGCACCGGGGCGGTGATCCGGTCGAAGTACGGGCGGGCGGAGGCGGCCAGCCAGAACTCCGGGTCGTCCTCCGGGAGCCCGTGCTCCTGCACGATCCGCTCGCGCCGCGGGTCGTTGTCGGCCCGGATGAAGTGGTTGAAGTTCTCCGCCTCGAGCGAGGAGACCGCGGCCCAGGCGACCGCCGCGCCAGCGGCGTCCGGCACGATCTCGGCCACCTTCTGCACCACCCCGCCGCCCATCGAGCGCCCGAAGACCGCCACCCGGGAGTCGTCCACCGGCACCCGGGGCAGGTCGGCGCCCTTGAGCGCGTCGATCGCCCCGAGTACGTCGACCGCGTAGCCCAGGCGGGCGTCGGTGCCGTTGCTCGGGTCGGGGTCGGAGCCGGCGTGGCCCCGGTAGTCGACGTGCAGCGCGATGTACCCGCGTTCGGCGAGGAAGCCGCGCTCGCGGGTCATGCCCTGCCCGGACTTGTACACGGCCGGGTCGACGTAGCCGTGGGCCAGCACGACGACCGGGAACGGGCCCTCGCCGGTGGGCACGTTCAGCACCCCGGTGATCCTCAGGGGTTCGGTCCGGGCGCCCGGACCGCTGCTGCGCACCCGGTAGCTGACGTCGTAGGAGGTGAAGTCGGACGTGCGCTGGCGCACCGCCCCGAGCCGGAGCTGGTCGCCGGTGTGGCGCTGGGCCGCGACCCCGAGCACGGAGACCGGATCGGTGGCCGTCGGGGCTCCGTCCGTGGAGGTGGCGCTCGGGGAGGCCGAGGTCTCTTTCGAGCCGCTCGGACTGGGTTCGGGCGCCGGCGAGGTGGACGGCGAGGAGTCGTCGGAGGAGCACCCGGCCAGGGCAGAGACCACCACGGCCAGCACCAGCAGCAGGGTTGCGGTCAGCACCAGACTGCTGGACACCGCCGGTGGGGTGCCCTCCCGGAGCCACTTCATCTGTCCAGTGTGTCGTGCCCGGACGAGCTCGTCATCCGCTCCCGCAGGTTGCCCGAAAGCCGGGCGGCGTCAGCCGTGGCGAACCTAGGGTGTGCGGGTGGAGACGAGTGAGCGCGATGCCTACTGGGCCCTGGTCAAGCACCAGAGCGAACTGGCCGAGTGGAAGGTGCAGGTGCTCGGCCGGGCGCTGTTCATCGCGGGGGCCGGTCTGTGCGGTGGGTTCGCGCTCGGCGCCTTCCAGCAGGCGCTCGGGTACCTGGTCGCAGCGCTCATGGTCCTCATCGCGGCCCCGCTCTCGCTGACCAGCGCCACGGTTCCCGAGCCGCAGCCCGAGGTGAAGCGGCTCTTGGGGCAGGATGCCTGAGAGGCTGTAGGGAGAGCGGCGCTTCGGGCACAGGTGCCCCAGCGCCCCACCGCCGCGCCCACCGACCCCACCCCGGGACGTCATAGCTTTTGCTGCCCCCGACCGGCGATTCTTATGACGTCCGCCGCGGGGCCCCCGGGACGTCATAGCTTCTGCCGGTCCTGACCAGCGATTCCTATGACGTCCGCCAGGGTGGGCCGGGGGGCGTCCGTCGAAGTGAGACGAGGGGCGAGTTCGCGGATCCGGCCACGCGGGGGGCGGTGCTCCGTGAGAATCGGCGGCGTGAGCGCCACAGCCCCCTCCGTCCCCCCGCAGGTCACCACCGCTGGGTTCGCCGCTGAGTCGACCCCGGCCGTCCTGGTCGAGGACCTGCACGTCAGGTTCGGCGACGTCGAGGCGGTCACCGGCGTCTCGCTGGTCGCCCCGGCCGGCGCCTCCACTGCGCTGCTGGGGCGCAACGGCGCGGGCAAGTCGACCACGATGCGGGTCCTTGCCGGGGTCGTCCCGCCCACCCAGGGGCGGGTGCTGGTGGCGGGGATGGACGTCACCCGAGACCCGCTGGGGGTCAAGCGGGCCGTCAGCTACTGCCCCGACGTCGGCGGTCTGGTCCCGCGCGCCACCCCGTGGGAGCACCTGCAGCTGGCGGCCACCCTGCGTCGGATGAGCGGCTGGGAGGGACGCGCCGAGCACCTGCTGGAGCTGTTCGAGCTCTCCGGGGTCGCGCACCGGCTCACCACCGGTTTTTCCCACGGCATGGGACGCCGGCTCTCGGTGCTGTTGGCGGCCTTCCACGAGCCGGACGTGCTGCTGCTCGACGAGCCGTTCGACGGCGTCGACCCGACCGGCGTCGAGGCCACCTTCGAGGTGGTCCGGGAGGCGTCCGAGCGGGGCGCGGCGGTGCTGCTGTCCACCCACCTGCGCGAGCTCGCGGTCGAGGCCTGCTCCACCGCCCTGGTGCTGCGCGGCGGTGCCCGGGTGGCCGACATGGAGACCTACGACCTCAAGGGAGAGGAGGGGGCCCGTGCCTACCGCGCCCTCCTCGACTGACCCCGGCCCGGTCGACGCCGTCCCCACCGACGCGCTGCCGGACCTCGTGCCCGCACCCAGCGATGCGCTCGTGACCGAGGCGGGCCCCGCCGACGCGGTGCCCAGCTCCCCGGTGTCCAGCTCCCCCGTGTCCAAGCTTTCGCTTTTCTTCCATTTCACCAAGTGCTATTTCCACAGCCTTTGAAAAACCAACAATCGCTGGTATGCTTTCTGTTCCAGCACGGCGTTTTTTCTCCTGTGAGCCACCAAACAAATGAGCAGCTAAGGGAGTGCCTGTACGCTGATACAGGAACCCAATTCCTTTAGGACCATTTAATTTGTGCGCAGATACGCTAAGTAAATCTACATTTAATGCGTCTACACTTAGCTTTTCCACACCAAATGCTTGTACGGCATCTGTATGGAAGGTTGCTTGGTGGTCACGTAAAAGTGCCCCAATCTCTTGGATTGGCT
>JAZQNT010000394.1:0-3913 GCA_045627505.1 Nocardioides sp. | reverse complement strand
ATTGCTAGATAAAAAAACCAAATGTAAAAGAAAGATAAATAGATGGTAACTTTGAATTTTATACAAAACAATATATTTGGTCCCTGTATTTTTTTGATTTGCAAGTTTACACCACGATCACCACCCGCTTCCCCAAGGACGCGGTGCGCCGCTTCGCCGCGATGGAGGACTCCAGCGAGTGGCTGCACCGGCTCAAGGTGGTCGGGATCGACCTGCGTGACCCTACCCAGGTGATCTCGCTGGCCGACGACGTCGCCGCCGCCGGACCGCTCGACATCATCATCAACAACGCCTGCCAGACGGTGCGCCGCACGCCCGGCTCGTACGCCCCGCTGCAGGAGGGCGAGCTCGCTCCGCTGCCCGCGAACATCGAGCTGCCCGAGATGGTGGCCTTCGACCGCATCTCCGAGGCCCACCCCGCCGCCATTGCGGGCGCACTGGCCGACGTCGCGATCGCCGCGCACGAGGGAGAGTCGAACGAGGCGGCACTGGCCGCCCACAACGCTGCCTCGCTGACCGCGCTGGCCCTGCAGGCCGGCAACGCCTCACTGGAGGCGCACCTGGCCGGGACGGCCGTCGACGCCGGCGGCCTGCTGCCCGACGTCCAGGTGAACAACTCCTGGACCCAGCTGATGGGCGAGGTCGACCCGCTGGAGCTGCTCGAGGTGCAGCTGTGCAACTCGATCGCGCCGTTCCTGCTGGTCAGCCGCCTGCGCCCGGCGTTGGCTGCCGCCGCGAAGCGGGCCAGGTCCGAGCGTGCCTACGTCGTCAACGTCTCGGCGATGGAGGGCCAGTTCTCCCGCCGCTACAAGGGCCCCGGCCACCCGCACACCAACATGGCCAAGGCCGCGCTGAACATGATGACGCGCACCTCGTCGGGCGAGATGTTCGAGACCGACAACATCCTGATGACCGCCGTGGACACCGGGTGGATCACCGATGAGCGCCCGCACGCCGAGAAGCTGCGGATCGCGGCTGAGGGTTGGCACGCCCCGCTCGACCTGCTGGACGGGGCCGCCCGCGTCTACGACCCGATCGTGATGGGTGAGGCCGGCGAGGACATCTACGGCGCCTTCGTGAAGGACTACAAGCCCAGCCCCTGGTGATGCGCTGAGCCACCACGTGAAGGGCCCCGGGCCGCTACTGCGGTCCGGGGCTCCTGCGCATCATGAGGCGCAACCGGAGGACAGTCGGGGTCAGAACCGTGACTGCCCACCGAAGTCGTTCTCGGCACTGAACTTGCGCCAGACGTCGCGCGACTCCAGGCAGCGGGCCAAGGAGCACTCCTGGTCCAGCTGGTCCACTGCCCATGCCAGGTGCAGCAGCTCCTCGCCGAAGCTGAGAGGGCCGCTCAACCGCCCGATGGCGTCCATCGCGAAGCAGTGCCAGAAGATCGGCGGCAAGATGGGGAGCTCAGGTTCCAGACCTTCCACGATGGCATAGATGAGCGAGCCCGCGTAGTGGGTCGCGACGCTCAGGCGGACTGGCCCAATAGGCACACCGCGGTCCATCATCCACCGCAGGATGTGCCCCTCGGCGAAGGGGCCGAGGTCACCGCCGGGGAGCAGGTCGAAGTCGTCGAAGTCGATCCGGGACGGGGAGTGCAGGCCACGTCCTCGAGCGCGCCACCCCGCAGCCTCCTCCGTGGGACGCGCCCCGAGCTGCGCGAAGGATCCGTCCAGCGTCTCCAACGGAATCTCCTGCGCCTCCACCGTGCCCAGGAGCCCCGGCGGCAGGAGGGACCGCGCCCCCTGCGGCAACCCCAGCCCGGAGGGCCACACCTCGCCCGTGCACATGGAGAGGGCCAGCAGCTGTTCGAGCTGACCAACGTGTCGGAGCGCGCGAACCGGGCAGCGAGCTCGCGGACCGCCTCCTCCAGGTCGCCCCTGACGCACCCCGTCGACGAGCTCTTTGATCGCACGCCCGACCCCGCTGGTGTCCCTGCTCATCCCATCCCCGTTCCGCATCCCCCGTGGGCGCGGAGCACGGCACCCGCGACGTCGAGGATGGCGCCGATCTCCGAAGAGACGACCGGTGAAACGCTCCCTGTCCACGGATCAGGGGTCCACCATCTCTTGGCCAGGCGCCCCGACGAGGGGGCGCCGAACCGAAGCCACCAGTGCCACAGGTGACCGAGAGCCATGGCCAGGGCAGCAACACCTGCGAGCGTCCTCGTCCCTGCGTTGCCGGTCACCACTGCGGGGACGACCTCGGCGCACAGGAAGACGATCGCCAACCCCATGAGCGCCAGCGCCTAGCTGGCCTCTTCCCAGGTGGGTCCCGGCACCCTGCGCCTTGGCGTACACCTCGAATCCCAGCAGAACCGCCAAGATCCCCAAGGCGCACATCGTGCCGATCGTCTCCGGCCCCTGGCCCGACTCAAGACGTGTGGCGGCGACGATCATCGCTGACATCGCCGCGCGGTACGGGAGCAGGTGGATCCGGATCCTGAGCCACTTGTCGCTGGAGGAGGTCGCCATCCGGTCAGCACCCACCGTGGCGTCGAACCGCGCGGAGGGTCCCCTCGGCGTCGTCACCCTCGACCTCGAACTCGAACCCCCGTCCAGCTGGGCGCTCAGGAACCACTGCTCCGGGACGAACAGGTGCCACGGCTCCTCGTCCGAGTACACGGGGAGCACGTCGAGGCGCCACCCCCCGTCCAGCCGCAAACTCACCTGGTTGGCCGGACCGACGACGACGTCCTGCAGCGAGCGGCCGCGGAGCCCGGCCAGCCCCGGCGCCGAGGCTGACTGCTCGTCCTCCGAACCCGCCGCCAAGGTGCCTGCGATCAAGACGCTCCACGCCCCCATGAAGATCCACATCCTGACGTCGGTCCCCGCAAGGTCGAGGGTGAGGGACGTGCCCATGCCCTGCTCCACCTCCGTCACCCGCCGCCCCCGCAGCAGGTCGGTGACCAGGCCGCTCCCCTCCTGCGGCCCGAGGCGCACCCTGGACGTCATCGCGGACTCCTCACGCGTCCGACTGTCCACGATCGCCGCGACCGAGGTGCAGGCCGAGGTAGTACGTCACCCCAGCGAGCGCCATCAGTAGCAGCCCTCCCCGCCACACCCGTTCGACGGTGCCGTCGGCCTCCACGACGGCCACAAGCTGCAAGACAAGGATCCCCAACCACAGGACAACGCCGAGCAGCGACCCCCGCCGACGTTCCGTTCCGGTCACCGTGAGAATTCCCGACGCGCGCGCCGCGCCATCCGCAAGTAGTGGGCAGCGAACAACAGCTCGATGCCGGACACGACGGTGAGGGTGACCCGCCACCCGACGTCCTCCGGCGGGATGCAGAACACGGCGCTCCACTGCAAACCGACCCCGAGGGCGAACGAACCGTGGACCTGCGAACGCAAGAGAGGCGGTACTCCGACTGACTCACCTCCGGCACGGCGGAGCGCTCCCACCGGCACACGGCAAGGAGACGGTCGGTCGGTCCGGCGCACCATGGCGGGCATCCAACCAGCGACCGCCCGTCACGTCAGGCGTTTGCCCAGTTCAATCCCGGCTGACTCGGCCGGGCCAATTGCCCAGTTCAGGGGCGCGCGAGCACCAGAGGTCACCTGCGTACAGGTGGAGGGTCAGTCCTCCTGCGGAGCCCCCGCGTCCACCATCCAGCTGACGCCGAACTGGTCGACGAGGGCGCCGTAGGTGTCGCCCCACGGTGCCCGGGAGAGCGGCTCCGTCACGGTGCCGTTCTGCGCCAGCCCGTCGAAGGTGGCCCGCAACCAGTCCTCGTCCTCCACAAGTCGGAGGCCAAGCGGTCTTAGGAAGACAATAGAGAGGGACAACTCCTTGGCTCACAGAGCGACATGGCTACGATCCGACTTCGGGAGAGCGGCTCCGTCACGGTGCCGTTCTGCGCCAGCCCGTCGAAGGTGGCCCGCAACCAGTCCTCGTCCTCCAC
>JAZQNT010000393.1:0-2415 GCA_045627505.1 Nocardioides sp. | reverse complement strand
GGGAGCGCGGTGCGGGCGTCGCCGGTGGCGCCGTTCACCTGCACCTGGGTCACGAAGAGCGCTGACGAGAGGTCCGCACCCCGCAGGTCGGCATCCCTGAGGTCGGCACCGAGCAGGTCGGCTCTGCTCAGGTCCGCGCCTCGCATCTGGGCAGCGATCAGGCAGGCGCCCCGGAGGTGCGCACCGCGCAGGTCCACGCCGACGAGGTCAGCTCCGAGCAGGTCGGCCCGCGGCCGGATGCGGCGGTCAGGGCGTCCTGCCGCCGCTTCGGCACCCCCGCGCAGTGCGGTGCTCACCCGCGTCAGCAGGGTGTCCACTGCGCGCCACTGGGGGTCGAGGTCCGCCGCGAGCAGTTCCTCGGGCGCGGAGCCAGCCAGTGCGTCGACCCGGTCGTACGCAGCCTGCAGCTCCACGAGGAGCGACGGCTCCAGGCGATGGGTCAGAGCCTCGTCGAGGTACCAGAGCAGCTCGTGCAGCTGACGCGCATGACCGAACACTCCGAACACCTGGTCACGTGCTCCGGACTCTCGCCAGGACCGGCCGCGGTAGGTCTCCTGCGTGACCCGTTGACCGGCCCCGAAGCAGTCGAAGACCGTGCAACCCTTGTAACCGCGATCCCGCAGCTGCGGGTGGATCGTGCAGCCGAAGCTGTGGTCATCGAGGTGCTGGCACGGCTCGCCAGCCGTCTTGTCCACGGGGAAGTCGGCCGATCGCGAGAAGGCGAGCGCGACGCAGCACAGGCCGGCGCATGAGCCGCAATCCGCCTGCAGCACCCGGAGCTCCCGCCGTTGTGGCTGAGCCATTCGCTCGCACTCCTTCCGTGTGGCGCCCAACCCGGGCGGCCCATCGCGTCCAGTCTGGCCCGGGCACCGCCCCACCGCTGAACCGTGGACGTCGCGACGACCGGGTGGCCCCTGCCCCGGAGGGCTTCCGAGGTGCCGGGGCATGGCCTAGCGTCGAACCACCACGGCTTCCAACCAACTCCCGGGGGTCAGTCACCATGGGCGACCTGCACGTACCCCTGCACCCCGTCCGCCTGGTGACTGCCTCCAGCCTCTTCGACGGCCACGACGCCTCGATCAACATCATGCGGCGCATCTTCCAGGCCCAGGGGGCAGAGGTGATCCACCTCGGCCACAACCGCTCGGTCCAGGAGGTGGTCGACGCCGTGGTGGAGGAGGACGCGCAGGGTGTCGCGGTCTCGTCCTACCAGGGCGGCCACGTGGAGTACTTCGAGTACCTCGTGGACTGCCTGCGCGCGGTCGGCGCCGACCACGTCCGGGTGGTCGGGGGCGGTGGAGGCGTGATCGTCCCGGCGGAGGTCGCGCGCCTGCGTGACGTCGGGGTCACCATCTTCTCGCCCGTGGACGGCCAGCGCCTCGGCCTCGCGGGAATGGCAAATCAGGTCGTCGCCGCGTGCGACCTCGACCTGTGGCAGCTCTCCCGGGCATCTCCGGAGGCCGTCCTGTCCGGCGAGCGCACCGCCGTGGCCCGAGCGATCACCGGGGCCGAGAACGCGAACCTGGACGCGGCGTTCCTCGCGGCGCTGCGGAGGGCGGCCGGCGACTCGCGCGCGCCGGTGCTGGGCATCACCGGCACCGGCGGTTCGGGCAAGTCCTCGCTGACCGACGAGCTGGTGCGCCGGTTCCGGACGGACCAGGACGATGCGCTCCGGATCGCCGTCGTCGCCGTGGATCCGACCCGGCGCAGGGGTGGGGGCGCCCTGCTCGGAGACCGGATCCGGGTCAACTCGCTCGACGGCGACCGGATCTTCTTCCGCTCGCTGGCCACCCGCGGCGCGCACGAGGTACCGGCACACCTGGCCGAGGTGATCGACGTGCTCAAGGCAGCCGGTTTCGACCTGGTGGTCGTGGAGACGCCGGGCATCGGCCAGGGCGACGCCGCGATCGTGCCGTTCGTCGACGCCTCGCTCTACGTGATGACACCCGAGTTCGGCGCCGCCTCCCAGCTGGAGAAGATCGACATGCTCGACTTCGCCGACGTCGTGGCGATCAACAAGTTCGAGCGGCGCGGTGCGCAGGACGCGCTGCGCGACGTCGGACGTCAGATGCTCCGCAACCGGGAGGCGTTCTCGTCCACGCCCGAGGAGATGCCGGTCTTCGGGACGAGCGCGGCCACCTTCGACGACGACGGCGTCACCGCGCTGTACCAGCACCTCCGTGACCTTCTCGCCCGCCGTGGGCTCCGCGTGACCCCCGGCGCTCTCCCCCGCGTCGACGTGCGCCATTCCTCGCGCACCCGCCAGGTCGTGCCGCCGGAGCGGGTGCGCTACCTGGCGGAGATCGCCGAGACGGTCCGCGCACACCACCGCCGCACCCAGGAGTACGCGCTGTCCGCGCGTCGGGTGCAGCGCCTAAGTCGGAGGCCAAGCGGTCTTAGGAAGACAATAGAGAG
>JAZQNT010000392.1:0-6799 GCA_045627505.1 Nocardioides sp. | reverse complement strand
AGTTAAGCCTTTCAGCGCCGATGGTACTGCGATCGAGAGGTCGTGGGAGAGTAGGACGCCGCCGGACAAATTGTGGAGCCGTTGAGGCCCGTACCCTTGAGAACTTTGGTTCTCGGGTGCGGGCCTCCGGTCATTTCACGAGCTCTCTTCTTCCTGGCGGACGTCATGGTCTTCGGGGCCCAAGGACCCCGGTTCCCATGACGTCCCGCGGGGGCGGGACCGGGAGGCGCCCCACGACGCCGTGGCGCGGGTCGCCCAGCCGTTGACCGTCGCCCGTCACCGTTACCCAGCGCGTGCCCGCGGCGCCCCGTGGTGGCCCTCAGCGGGGTTACCTCAGTTCTGACCGAAGCGGTGACCGAAGCGGCGGCTCATCCTTGTCGCCCGTCCGGCCTGGTCTCGGCACCGGGAGTGAGCGTCGGGAGCGGCGCGGAGGAGCGACGTCAGAGGCCGCTGGGGCGGGTTCTCCCCGGCGGAGACGGACGGGAATCGGACGGTTGGTGCGGGCGCTCGTGGTCCCGCGCTGCAGTGGCGAGCTGGGCGACCGTGGTGAGCGTCCAGAAGCGGCCCCCGATTACGCATCCGTGGTGGGGCTCTAGTAATGTTCTCTTCGTCGGAGCGGTCCGGGAAAGGTCCGCGAAGTCAGTGCCGCCTTAGCTCAGTGGTAGAGCGCGTTCTTGGTAAGAACGAGGTCATGAGTTCAATCCTCATAGGTGGCTCAAGAAGCGAGAAGCCCCAGCCAGTTGGCTGGGGCTTCTCGCGTTCAGGCGCCTCTCGCACGAGCGCGGCGTGAACGGCGGCGTGAACGGCACAGGGCCGCGAGGATGCTTCCTCGCGGCCCTGTGCGCGTTCGTGGGGGAGTGCTGGGCTGCCTCAGGGTTGGCGGGCCCTCAGATACCGATCGGGTGCCAGACCGTCTTGGTCTCCAGGAACGTCGTCATGCGCTCCAAGGAGGGCTCGGCCCACCAGTCCTCCTCGGAGGGCCCCGGGCGCAGCACACGCTTCAGGTTCTCCGCAGCTGCCTCCTCGAGGGCCACAGCCGCGTTGGCGTCCCCGGCCACGCCGGAGAGGTCGATGGCGTTGACGTCCATGTGGGAGGCCAGCCACGGGGCGACGGGGCGCCAGTCACCGGTGAGGATGTTGACCACGCCGCCCGGGACGTCGGAGGTGGCCAGCACCTCCGCGAGGTTGACCGCCGGCACCGGACGCTCGTGCGCGGCCAGGACCACCACGGTGTTGCCGGTCGCGATGACGGGAGCGATCACGGAGACGAGGCCGAGCAGCGACGACTTCTGGGGCGCGATGACCGCGACGACTCCGGTGGGCTCGGGGGAGGAGAGGTTGAAGAAGGGGCCGGCCACCGGGTTGGCCGATCCCACCACCTGGGTGATCTTGTCGGTCCAGCCGGCGTACCAGACCAGGCGGTCGATCGATTCGTCGACAATTCTTTCCGCCTGCTCCGCGCTCACGCCTTCGGCCTGGACGACGGAGCCGACGAACTGGGCCCGGCGGTCCTCCAACACCTCGCCGATGCGGTAGAGCACCTGACCACGGTTGTAGGCCGACCGGGCCGACCATCCGTTGAATGCCTTGCGGGCCGCGGAGACCGCGTCGCGGCCGTCCTTGCGGGAGGCCAGGGATGCGTTGGCCACGAAGTTCCCCTCTGCGTCGTTCACGGGGTAGGAGTGGCCCGACTCCGAACGGGGAAAGGCCCCGCCGACGTAGAGCTTGTAGGTCTTGCGCACGGCTGCGCGGGCGGTGCCGCTGAGGGCGCTGTTCTCGGTGCTCACTTGAGGTATCCCTCCAGGCCGTGGCGACCGCCTTCGCGGCCGTATCCGGACTCCTTGTAGCCACCGAACGGTGACGTGGGGTCGAACTTGTTGAACGAGTTGGCCCAGACGACGCCAGCACGCAACTGGTTGGCCATCCAGAGGATCCGTGAGCCCTTCTCCGTCCACACGCCGGCGGAGAGCCCGTAGGGGGAGTTGTTCGCCTTCGCGACCGCCTCGGCGGGCGTGCGGAAGGTGAGGACCGAGAGCACCGGTCCGAAGATCTCCTCCCGAGCGATCCGGTGTGTCTGCGACACCTCGGTGAAGAGCGTGGGGGCGAACCAGAAACCGTTCTGCGGCAGTTCGCAGGCCGGCGACCAGCGGCCCGCGCCCTCGGCGACACCGGCCTCGGTGAGTTCGGTGATGCGGGCGAGCTGCTCGGCGGAGTTGATGGCGCCCACGTCGGTGTTCTTGTCCAGCGGGTCGCCCAGTCGCAGGGTCTCCATCCGGCGCTTGAGCCGCTCGAGGAACTCGTCCGCGATGGACTCCTGCACCAGCAGGCGGGACCCGGCGCAGCAGACCTGGCCCTGGTTGAAGAAGATTCCGTCGACCACGCCCTCCACGGCCTGGTCGATTGGGGCGTCGTCGAAGACGATGTTGGCGCCCTTCCCGCCCAGCTCCAGGGTGACGCGCTTGTGGGTACCCGCTACCCGACGGGCGATGGCCCGGCCCACGGCGGTGGAGCCGGTGAACGCCACCTTGTCCACGTCGGGGTGCGCGACCAGAGCGGCGCCGGTGGCACCGGCGCCGGTGACGATGTTGACCACGCCCGGGGGCAGGTCGGCCTGCTGGCAGACCTCGGCGAAGAGCAGCGCAGTCAGTGGAGTGGTCTCCGCCGGCTTCAGCACCACCGTGTTGCCGGCCGCGAGCGCGGGGGCCACCTTCCAGGCCAGCATCAGCAGCGGGAAGTTCCACGGGATCACCTGGGCGGCGACGCCCAGCGGCTTCGGGTCGGGCTTGCCCGGCACCGCGTAGCCGAGCTTGTCGGCCCAGCCCGCGTAGTAGAAGAAGTGCGCGGCGACGGTCGGGACGTCGAAGTCGCGGGTCTCCTTGATCGGCTTGCCGTTGTCCAGCGTCTCCAGGACCGCGAACTCGCGGGCGCGCTCCTGGATGATCCGGGCGATCCGGAACAGGTACTTGGCCCGTTCGCGCCCGGGCATGGCGGACCAGACGTTCTGGTGGGCGACGCGCGCCGCTGCGACCGCGCGGTCGACGTCGGCCTCGCTCGCCTGTGCAACCTCGGCCAGGACCTCACCGGTCGCGGGGTTGAGGGTCGTGAACGCCTCGCCTGCGCCGTCCACGAACTCGCCCCCGACGAAGAGGCCGTAGGTGGGCTTGATGCTGACCACCGCGGGGGACTCGGGGGCCGGCGCGTACTCGAAGAGAGCTGCGGCGGGCGCGCTCTCGGGAACCTTCACCATGATGCGTCCTCAGTCGATGCTGATGTAGTCGGGGCCGGTGTAGCGTCCGGTGGCCAGCTTGATGCGCTGCAGCAGCAGGTCGTTGAGCAGCGAGGACGCGCCGAAACGGAACCAGTCCGGGGTCAACCAGTCGGGGCCTGCCGTCTCGTTGACGGTCACCAGGTACTTGATGGCGTCCTTGGTCGTGCGGATGCCGCCCGCGGGCTTCACCCCGACCATGTGACCGGTCTGCAGGCGGAAGTCGCGCACGGCCTCCAGCATCAGCAGCGTCACCGGGAGCGTCGCCGCCGGCTGGATCTTGCCGGTGGAGGTCTTGATGAAGTGCGCTCCGGCCGCCATCGCGAGCCACGAGGCGCGACGAACGTTGTCGTAGGTCTGCAGCTCGCCGGTCTCGAAGATGACCTTCAGGTGGGCCTCGGTGCCGTCGGGGCGACGGCACGCCTCGCGCACCGCGACGATCTCGTCGTACACGTGCTTGTAGTCACCGGCCAGGAAGGCGCCGCGGTCGATCACCATGTCGATCTCGTCGGCGCCGGCCTCGACCGCGTCCGCGGTGTCGGCCAGCTTCACGTCCAGGGCCGCGCGGCCGGAGGGGAAGGCGGTGGCCACGGAGGCGACGTGGACGCCCGAGTCGCCGAGCGCCTGCTTGGCGGTGGCCACCATGTCCGGGTAGACGCAGACGGCCGCGGTCGAGGGGCAGGACGGGTCCTCGGGGGAGGGCCGCATCGCCTTCGCGGCGAGCGAGCGCACCTTTCCGGGGGTGTCGTTGCCCTCGAGCGTGGTGAGGTCGACCATCCGGATGGCCAGGTCGATGGCGTGGGCTTTCGCCGTGGTCTTGATCGACCGGGTGCTCAGGGAGGCGGCGCGCGCCTCCAGCCCGACCTGGTCGACTCCGGGGAGTCCGTGGAGGAAGCGGCGCAGGGAGGCGTTGCTGCTGGTGATCTCCGAGAACTGGGTCCCGTCCAGCCCGGCCCCGGAGGGCCCGGCCTGGTCGTGCTGGGTCGGCTGGGACCCGGGACGGTCGGACTCGGTGGAGGCGTCAGCAGCGCCGTGGCCTGCACTCGACGCTGAGGCAGAAATCGCTGTCACCAGCCCAGCATAGGTCTGGGCCGCAGGCGCGGGGCAATCATCTGTGAGCCTGCACCGCAGTCGTGACCGAACCGTGTCACAGCCCTGCTCCCGCCCACCCCACCGTGGACCGGCCGAGCGGCTGGGTCAGAGCCCGGCCGCAGCCTTGACGTCGCCCTTGATCGCGTCCAGACGACCCGCCGCGGCGATCCGGGCGGCCTCCACCCCGTCCTCCTCGTCCACCGGGACGACGACCTCGAGGTAGCACTTCACCTTCGGCTCGGTTCCGGACGGGCGCACGATCACCCGGGCGCCCTCGGCGAGGGTGTAGCGCAGGCCGTCGGTGGGGGGCAGGTGCTCCGAGCCGAGCGCCAGGTCCTCGACCTTCTTCACCGCGTAGCCGCCCAGCGTCACCGGCGGGGTGGTGCGCAGACGCTCCATTGCCGCGGCGATCCCGGTGACGTCGGTGAACCGCACCGACAGCTGGTCGGTGGCGTGCAGACCGTGGTCGCGGGCGATGTCGTCGAGGATGTCGCCGAGCGTGCGCCCCGCCGCCTTCGCCTCCGCCGCGAGCTCACAGAGCACCAGGCCGGCTGAGATGCCGTCCTTGTCGCGGACGTGTTCGGGGTCGACGCAGTAACCCAGCGCCTCCTCGTAGCCGAAGGCCAGACCCTGGATCCGGCTGATCCACTTGAATCCGGTCAGCGTCTCGAGGTGCGGCTGGCCGTGGGCGGCCGCGAGGCGTGCCAGCACGGAGGAGGAGACGATGGAGGTGGCGTACACGCCTGCCTTCGAGCGTCCGAGCAGGTGGTGGGCCAGCAGCGCCCCGACCTCGTCGCCACGCAGCATGCGCCAGCCGTGGGGACCGCTGATCGCGACGGCGCAGCGGTCGGCGTCGGGGTCGTTGGCGACGACGAGGTCGGCCCCGCTCTCCTGGGCCAGGGCCAGTGCGAGGTCGATCGCGCCCGGCTCCTCGGGGTTGGGGAAGGCGACGGTCGGGAACTCCGGGTCGGGCTGGAACTGGGCCTCCACCAGGACGGGCGGGGGGAACCCGGCGGCCTCGAGCACCGTGGTGAAGGTCTCGCCGCCGACGCCGTGCATGGCTGTGTAGACGACCTTGAGGTCACGCGGACCCTCGGGCAGCAGGTTCACGACGGTCGAGCGGTACCACTCGACCACCTGTTCGTCGAGCACCTCCCCACCCGGGCCCCGGGGGACGTCGAGGATCGAGCCGACCGCGGCGATCTTGGCGGCGATCTGGGTGTCGACCGGCGGCACGATCTGGGACCCGTCCCCCAGGTAGACCTTGTAGCCGTTGTCCTGCGGCGGGTTGTGGCTGGCGGTCACCATCACGCCAGCCACGCACCCGAGGTCACGGATGGCGAAGGCCAGCACCGGCGTGGGCAGCGGCCGGGGGAGGAGATGGGCACGCAGCCCGGCGCCGGTGACGATCTCGGCGGTGTCGCGGGCGAACACGTCTGAGTTGTGACGTGCATCGAAGCCGATCACGACGGCGTCGGAGACGCCGGCGCCCTGCTCCTTCAGGTGGGCCACGAGTCCTGCGGCCGCGCGGGTCACGACAACCCGGTTCATCCGGTTCGGTCCGGCGCCCAGGGCGCCTCGCAGCCCGGCGGTGCCGAACTCCAGCGTGCCGTCGAACCGGTCGGCCAGGTCGGCGAGTGCCGCGGCGTCCCCGGACTCGACCCGGTCGACGAGGGCCTCCAGCTCTGCGCGCGTGGCGGGGTCGGGGTCCTCGGCCAGCCACGCCCGGGCGGCCTCGAGGAGAGCGGTCGTGTCATGCGTGATGCTCATTCAGCCACCGTATCGGCGGGTACCGGGCGGTGGAAATACGGGAGGAGGACGCGCGACGCCGCCCTGCCCTGTGGGCGGGACGGCGTCGGGACGCTGCCGGGTCAGGCCAGGGCGGCGACCGCGGCGTCGTAGTCGGGCTCGTGGGTGATGTCGTCCACCAGCTGGGTGTAGGTGACCACGCCGTTCTCGTCGAGCACCACGACCGAGCGGGCCAGCAGGCCGGCCAGCGGACCGTCGGTCATGGTCACGCCGAAGGTCTGGCCGAAGTCGGAGCGGAAGGTCGAGCCGACGGCCACGTTCTCGATGCCCTCGGCGCCGCAGAAGCGGGCCTGGGCGAACGGGAGGTCGGCGGAGACGTTGATGACGGTGGTGCCGTCGAGGCCGGCGGCGAGCTCGTTGAACTTCCGGACGCTGGCGGCGCAGACGCCGGTGTCGACGCTCGGGAAGATGTTCAGGACGACGCGCTTGCCGGCGGTGTCGGCCTTGGTCAGGTCGGCCAGCCCGGCGCCGACGACGGTGAAGTCGGGAGCCTGCTGGCCGACGGCCGGAAGGTCGCCGACGGTGGTGACGGGGTTGCCCTTGAATGCGGTGGTTGCCATGGCGCACATCCTTGCACCGTGGCCGCGGACGCGGCAGGCCCCGTCCCCACAGCTCGAATGCTGCGGGGACGGG
>JAZQNT010000391.1:0-5858 GCA_045627505.1 Nocardioides sp. | reverse complement strand
GAACCGCGAACCCGCTGATTAAGAGTCAGCTGCTCTGCCAATTGAGCTAATGGCGCCCGCCGCGTCTTCTCCCTGAGGAGCGCCTCGCGACGAGAGAAACTGTATCCAACAAGCATCCGCGGCACCAAACCGGGGTGGTGTGCCGCCTCGTTCCCACTCCCCGGGGCTGTCGGGAGGTGTTCGTCAGGTGCGGATCGAGGGTTCGCCTCGCAGCGCCCGGAAACGAAGAGGCCCGGTCGGTGTTTCCACCGACCGGGCCCAGTCTGTACGCCATCAGGGACTCGAACCCCGAACCCGCTGATTAAGAGTCAGCTGCTCTGCCAATTGAGCTAATGGCGCTCCCTCATCGTCTCCTGGCGGAGACGGTGCGATGAGTGGAACTCTACCACCGGCGCTCGAATCCGGCAGGGGGCTCGAGGAGCGGGGGCCGCGCAGATGTCCCGGAACGCACAGAACCGCAGGTCACGCGAGGTGACCTGCGGTTCTGAATGTTGTACGCCATCACGGACTCGAACCGCGAACCCGCTGATTAAGAGTCAGCTGCTCTGCCAATTGAGCTAATGGCGCCCGTCGTGTCTTCATCCCCTGGGGGAGCGCCTCACGACGAGGGAGACTGTAGCAGCGCATCCGGGCGCCAGCGAAATCTGGCATTGGGGCAGCGTCTGCGCGCTGAGGGAGGCCGCAGACGCGGTCGGACCGGATCGGCATGACCCGCCCGGGCCATGCGCGGCGACGATCGGTCGGCCTCGGTTCCGCCGTGGGCCGGGGCGGGGAAAGAGCGCTCGCGGAGGCAGGTCCAGGTCTAGGGTCTGCCCGGAAGCACGGCGAACTGGGCGAACTGGGCGAACAGGGCGGGGAGGGCGGATGGCGGCACGGCCTCGGCTGTCAGCGTTCCTGCTGGTGGCACTGCTTGCGGCGGTCTCGCTCTACACCGTGGGCGTCCAGCCCGAGGGAGTCACGGTGACCGAGGCCTACCCGGTGGGCCTGTTGGCTGGTGCCGGCCTCCTGGTGGCCAGGGGACGACGCCCCTGGCTGATTCTGGGGGGAACTGCCTGGGGTGCAGCGGTCTACCTGGTCTTCGACCGGTCCGTCCCGGTGGCACTGGGGTGGGGCTTCGCCGCAGCGCTCGGGGCCTGGGTGGCCACCGAGGTGCTGACGGCGCGCGGGCGGCGAGCGGCGAAGCTGCTCACCGATGACGACCTGCGACGCTTCGTGGCGGCCGGATTCCTGGGGGCGTGCGTCTCCGCGGCACTGGTGGCCGGGGTGGCGCTGGCGACCGGGTTCGCCCCGTGGTGGATGGCCGCGATCGGGGTGTTCACCGCCCACCTCGCGACCTATCTGGTGCTGATGCCGCACTTCATGGGGCGACCGCGTTACCCCGGGGTGGCGTCCGCAGGCGAGAAGGTCGTCCAGTGGACCTTCACGGTGGTCGTCGCGGTGGTGGCCTTCCTGCCCTGGAACGACTGGCCGTCCTTGGCCTTCTGCCTGATCCCGTGCCTGGGCTGGTCCGCGCTGCGGGCCCCGATGCGCGAGACCCTCGTGCAGCTCCTCGTCGTGGCGACGGCGAGCCACGCCATGACCAGCAGGGGGATGGGACCGTTCGCAGCCGGTCCGGACGCAGGACCGGTGCGTGCCGACCTGCTGACGTCCTGCTACGCACTCTTCATCTGCGCCTGCGCGCTGACTGCGATCCCGTTCGCGCTGGCGGTGGGCGTGCAGCGGCGCGAGACGTGGAAGGCGCGACTGGAGCAGGCGCGGGTGAGGCAACTCGTCCAGAGCGCCTCCGGCGTCGCGATCATCGGCACCGACGCGCAGGGGCACATCGACCTGTTCAACCCAGGTGCGGAGCAGGTCCTCGGCTACGACGCGCGCGACGTGATCGGACTGGTCCCGAGCATCTTCCACACCCAGCGCGAGATCGAACGTCTGGCGCGTCGCTTCGGGTGCCGTCCGTCCTTCGTGGCGGTCGCCCTGCGTCTGGCGGCCTCGGGGGAGCACCACGACGTCGAGTTCCTGCGCAAGGACGGGCGCCGCCTCACGATGCAGTTCTCCGTCTCCCGGCTCCGTGACGAGGAGGGCCGGGTGAGTGGCTTCGTCACCACCGGTGAGGACGTCACCGACCGGGTCAACCGGCAGCGCGCGCTCGAGGAGGCACTCGCGGCCGAGCAGGCGGCGGTGTGGAACCTCAAGGAGGTCGACCAGGTCAAGGACGCGCTGGTGTCGGGCGTCAGCCACGAGCTGCGCACCCCGATCACCAGCATCCTGGGCTACCTGGAGGTGCTCGAGGACGGCGGGTTCGGCGCGCTCACCTCCCAGCAGCTCCGTGCGCTGGGGCGGCTGAAGGGAAACAGCAACCGGTTGCTGTCCCTGATCGACGACCTCCTCATGCTGTCCCGCATCCAGGACGGCTACCTGGACCTGGAGTACGCCTCCGTCGAGCTGACGCACGTGGTGGCGTCGGCGCGTGACGCCGCGGCGCCCACGTTCGCGGCCGCCGGGATCGAGCTGCACCACGTGGTGCCCGAGCGAGAGGTGCGGGTGCTCGGCGACCCGGAGCGGCTCGCCCGGGTGCTCCAGTGCCTGCTCGACAACGCCGTGAAGTTCACCGACCGGAACGGGATGGTGAGCCTGCGCCTGGGGGTGGAGGGGCAGGCCGCGGTGCTCACCGTGACCGACTCCGGCATCGGCATTCCCGACCAGGAGCAGGCGAAGGTCTTCGACCGGTTCTTCCGGGCGGCCGGCGCCCGGCAACGCGAGATCCAGGGGAGTGGCCTGGGGCTGGCTGTGGCCAAGGCGTTGGTGCAGTCCCACGGCGGACGCATCGACGTGGAGTCCGAGGAGGGCCAGGGGTCGAGCTTCCGGGTCCGCCTGCCGCTCGAGGGCTGCCCGGCCATCCCCGAGCAGGACCGTGCCCGGGTGCGTGAGGCCAGCCGGGTCCGGTGAGGCGGGCACCGTGCAGTCCGGGATGACCGCGCAGTCCGGGATGCCCGTGCCGTCCGGAATGACCAAGGTGAGGAATCTGAGCTGCGAGAAGTGCAGTGCGGCAGGAAATGCAGTGCTGCAGGAAATGACAGAGAGCCCCGGTCCTGGGACCGGGGCTCTCCGTACTGGGGTGAGTGACGGGGCTCGAACCCGCGACATCCGCGACCACAACGCGACGCTCTACCAGCTGAGCTACACCCACCATGGTTTTCCCGCCACTGGCGGAACCGAGGACAACTGTAGACGACCCCGGGCAGGGCATGAAATCGGGGGTGCTCCCCGGGTGGAATCAGGCCTCGGCGCTGGGCTCCGCGGCGGCGTCCGGGGCCTCGGGGGTGTCCCACAGGCCGGTGATCGAGCCGGCGTGCTTGGTGGCGATGGCGCGCGCGGTCTCGGAGTCGGGGCCCGGCTGGGGGACGAAGACGGCCTCGCGGTAGTAGCGCAGCTCCTCGATCGACTCCTGGATGTCGGCCAGGGCGCGGTGGTTGCCGCGCTTCTCCGCGGCGGCGAAGTAGGCGCGCGGGTACCAGCGCTTCGACAGCTCCTTGATCGAGGAGACGTCGACGTTGCGGTAGTGCAGGAAGCCCTCGAGCGTGGGCATGTCCCGGGCCAGGAAGGCGCGGTCGGTGCCGACGGTGTTGCCGGCCAGCACCGGACGGCTGCCGTCGGGGCAGTACTCGCGGATGTAGGCCAGCACCCGCGCCTCGGCGTCGGCCAGGGTGGTGCCGCCGGCGAACTCCTCGATCAGCCCGGAGGTGGTGTGCATGTTGCGGACGAAGTCGACCATCTGCTCCAGCGCCTCGGCAGGGGGCTTGATCACGATGTCGACACCCTCCCCGAGCACGTTCAGCTCGTAGTCGGTCACCAACGCTGCCACCTCGACGAGGGCGTCCTTCTCGAGGTCGAGGCCGGTCATCTCACAGTCGATCCACACCAGACGGTCATTCACGTCGTGCACCCTACTCGCGCCCGGGGCGGGGGCCCATCTCCTCGACCGGCCGGTCCGCTGGTCTGCGCCTCGGCCTCTTCGGCGCTGAACTACGATTGGAGGGTGCAGCGTTCCGTCGTCGCCTCCGTCCCGGGCCAGTGGTTCGGGACCCTTCTGCGTCTGCTGACCGGGGGTGTCTGGCTGGTCGCCGGCGCCCTCAAGATCGGCGACCTGGACTCGAGCGTCCGCGCGGTACGGGCCTACGAACTGCTGCCCGAGGCAGTGGTCCCGGTGGTGGGCAGCGCCCTCCCGGTGCTGGAGCTGCTGGTGGGCCTGATGCTGGTGCTCGGCGTGCTGGTGCGGGGCAACGCGGTGGTCTCCACGCTGCTCTACGCCGCCTTCGTCGTGGGCATCGCGTCGGTGTGGGCCCGGGGCATCGAGATCGACTGTGGTTGCTTCGGCGGCGGGGGAGCCAAGGAGGGAGGCTCCGCGGAGTACCCGTGGGAGATCGCCCGCGACGCCGCGCTGCTGCTGGCGTCCTTGTGGCTGGTGTGGCGTCCGCGCACCCGGCTGGCGCTGGACAACGTGCTGTTCCGGTCACACGACTGGGACCTCGATGCGTTCCCCGAAAGGATCCAAGATGGCGAAGAACACCCCGAAGTCACGCGCTGAGGAGAAGGCCGCCGCGGCCCAGCGCCGTGAGGCTCGGAGGGAGAAGGCCGCCAAGCAGGCTGCCGCGCTCTCCGCTGAACGTGCCCGGCGCAAGCGCCGTGAGCAGCTGACGGTCGGGGGGATCGTGGCGGTGGTGCTGGTCCTGCTGGCCGGCATCGTGTGGTGGAACGTGCGCGACACCGGCCCGGTCGACAGCCCGGCCAACGTGGTGGACGGTTACGCCCTCGCGGTCGGCGACCCGAACGCCGAGCACGAGGTGACCATCTACGAGGACTTCCTCTGCCCGGCCTGCGGCGACTTCGAGAAGTCGGCGAACGTCCCGCTGAGCGATGCCGCCCAGGCGGGCAAGGTGTACGTCAAGTACTACCCGTTCGAGCTGCTCACCGGGTTCGACGACTACTCCCGACGCGCGCTGAACGCGCTGGCCGTCGTGCTCGACGAGTCCGGCCCGGACGTGGCCAAGGAGTTCCACGACGCGCTCTACGCGGCCCAGCCCGCCGAGGGCGGCGAGATGCCGGACGACGACTGGTTGGTGCAGAAGGCCGCCGAGGCCGGTGCCGACGCGGACGCCGTGCGCCCCGGAATCGAGGACATGGCCTTCGGCGAGTGGGTGGACGAGACGACCGACCACGCCTCGAAGGAAGGCGTCAGGGCGACCCCGACGATCCTCGTCGACGGCCAGGTGTGGGAGAACACTGGTGACATCGCCTCACTCATGGAGCTGATCAACTGATGAACGTCAAGCAGGTCCAGCGCTGGGTCATCACCGCGCTGATCATCACCACTGCCATCCACTTCGTCGGTGGGTTGCTGCTCATGGCTGACTACCTGGGCACGACCGACGGGTTCTGGGTCCTGACCATCGTGTCGACCGCGGTGATGATCCTGTCCATCGCAGGCTCCCTGCTCCTGCACGAGAAGAAGGTGCTCAGCCCGTGGCTGATCTTCGGAATCCTTCCGCTCATCGTCAGCTTCATCTGGGTCAGGTGAGCCGCTCCTGAGGGGCGGCCACCCCGCCTCGGCGTGCCGACCCGGCGCGCTGGTGCGGGGTGGCCCGCCCTGACAGACTCGGGCGCGTGAGCCTCCACCTTCCCGAGTTCGCCCTTCCGCGGTCCGCGCTGCCCGGCTTCGTCGCCGGCCTGCCCAAGGCCGAGCTGCACCTGCACCTCGAGGGCACCCTCGAGCCGGACCTCAAGCTGGCCCTCGCCCAGCGCAACGGCATCGAGCTGGACCAGAAGACCGTCGCCGCGGGCCAGGCCACGGACGAGTTCCACGA
>JAZQNT010000390.1:0-6282 GCA_045627505.1 Nocardioides sp. | reverse complement strand
TAATGTTCTTCCTGTCGCCGCGAGAGCGGGGACAACCTCCCAGCGGGGGTGTGGCGCAGCTGGTAGCGCACCTGCATGGCATGCAGGGGGTCAGGGGTTCGAGTCCCCTCACCTCCACGCTGATCGAAAGGGCCCGGACATGAGTCCGGGCCCTTTCGCATTTGGCTCTTGTCGCCGGGCCGATGATGGCTGGCCGATTCAGCCTGCGGCGCGCGACCGAGGTCGCCCCTGACGGTTTCCTGGCGCTCTCTGCTGCTGGCCGCCAGAAGTCTGGGGCCGCCGCCAGAGGTCTGCATCAGGGGTCCGCGCCAAGGGTCCGTGCCAGGGGTCCGGGCCGGAGTCTGCAGCGCGCGCACCAGACAGGACAGAATGTCCGATTGTTGGACAATTCACCGAAAGTCGTTGACCGGTCCCCGTATTTCTGTGATGCTCCTCTCGCGCAGAGGTCCGATGTTTTCCGCTGTATCAGCGGAGGCGTTGCCCGTGGGGGGGATTCGATCCGAACTGCAGGAGATGCCTCATGAGTGCTGACGGTCCCGACCTCGTCGTCGCAGGTG
This sequence comes from Nocardioides sp., assembly GCA_045627505.1. Lineage (GTDB taxonomy): Bacteria > Actinomycetota > Actinomycetes > Propionibacteriales > Nocardioidaceae > Nocardioides. Next base: position 5,725 of record JAZQNT010000390.1, on the reverse strand, counting down.
CTGGCGGAGGCCTGCTCGCTGCCCTCCGTGCGGCACGCAGTGGTCTCCAGGTGCTGGTCGTCGAGGCCAGTGAGCACTTCCGCAAGGGCAACAACACCGCCATCTCGACCGCGATGATCCCGGGAGTGGGATCGCGCTGGCAGGCCGCGGCAGGTGTCGAGGACAGCGTCGAGCGATTCGTCGGCGACGTCGGCCGGAAGACCAAGGGTCTCGGTGACCTCGAGCTGGCCGAAGCCCTGGCTCGCGTCAGCTCGCCGATGTTGGAGTGGATGGCCGACGACCTCGGCTTCCCGCTCTCCCTGGTGACCGACTTCCAGTACCCCGGTCACACCGCCCTCCGCTGCCACACGCTGGAGGGGCGTCACGGGAGCGTCCTGCTGGACCACCTGGTGCGCGCGGTGGAGCGGGAGGAGAACATCGACCTGTTCGTCCCGGCCCGTCTCGTCGAGGTGCTCGTGGACGCGAGCGAGAAGGTCTGCGGCGTCGTCATCGAGACGCCGGACGGCGCCCGGGAGGAGATCCCCACCGGCGCGGTGCTCCTGGCCACGAACGGATACGCCGGCGAGGCCGGTCTGGTGCAGCGCCACATGCCGGAGATCGCCTCGGCGCAGTACCACGGCAGTGAGCACTCGCGCGGCGATGCCCTGCGGATCGGCGCCGGGCTCGGCGCCCGGATCGCCTACCTCGACGCCTACCAGGGCCACGCCGCGCTCTCGAAGCACGCGAGCACCCTGGTCGGATGGGCCACGATCATGCACGGCGGCATCGTGGTGAACACCCTGGGTGGCCGCTTCGGCGACGAGACCAGCGGCTACTCCGAGTTCGCGCCGCTGCTGGCGGCTCAGCCGAACGCCGAGGGCTGGATCATCATCGACCGCGAGATCCACGAGCGCTGCCTGGCCTTCACTGACTACGTGCACTGCGTCGAGGCCGGCGCGGTGCTGTGGGCCGACAGCGTGGAGGCGCTGGCCGAGGTGACCAAGCTGCCGCAGGAGGCGCTGGCTGGCGAACTCGCCGCCCTGGCGGCCGTGGCCGCCGGCGAGGCGGAGGATGCCCACGGTCGCACCTCGTTCCCGCACCTGCTGGAGGGGCCCTACGCGGCAGTCAAGATCGTGCCGGCGCTGTTCCACAGCCAGGGCGGCCTCTCGGTCGACGAGCACGCTCGGGTGCGTCGTGAGGCCGGGGGAGTGATCGAGGGCCTGTATGCCTCCGGCGGTGCAGCCAACGGCATCTCCGGCCACGGGGCCAGCGGGTACCTGGCGGGCAACGGCCTGCTGCCCGCCCTTGGTCTCGCGTTCCTGGCCGCCGACCACGTCGCTGGCCGTCGGACCACCTGACGCCATCCGGGGTGGCGTGTGACACACTCTCCGCCACGGAGTTACCTGTCTGTTAATTCAACAGATGAATCGTTGACCAATCGTTGGCCAACGCTTAGGTTCTAGGCACTGAGTCCCACATTCTGGGGCCTGTGTTTCCAGATAGTGATAGGAGACGCGATGGACATCGCACTTCGTCAGCGTCGTCGTGCTGGGCTCGAGTTCCTCGGTTCCGTCCAGCACTTCGCCGGCAAGACCCTGCAGGCCGCGGCCGGCGCCGCGTACCGCGTTGCCGTGCCGAACCCGCCGCTCACCACGGACGAGCGCCGCGCCTCGGTGTACGAGGTCCTGCAGGGCCACTCCGGTTGGGAGTTCGACCGCTTCTTCACCCGTTGGGTCGCGGAGGAGATCTACGTCCGTGCACTCCCGGCGATCGAGGAGAAGCGGGCCTCCGTCGAGGCCTGGCTGGACGTCAAGGAACCCCGCGGCACCCTCACCCTCAACCCGGACATGGTTCCCCCGGCCTACTGGGAGGGTGGCTTCCACCTCGCCCCCGGTGGCTGGGACGGCCACGACCTGATGGGTCCGGCGATCTCCGAGCTGGTCTTCGCCTACGTCCTCACCCCCGGTGGCGTCGGCGCCGTCCGCGCGGGCGAGAACCTCAACGACCAGCGCTCCCAGGTGGCCGGTGAGACCAAGCGCACCGACTACCGCCACGTCGTCGAGCTCGGTGCCTCCTCGGGTCGCTTCACCTTCGCCCTCAAGCGTCGTCTGCCGAGCTCGAGCATCACCGCCGTCGAGCTCTCGGCCTCCGCGCTCAAGCACGGCCACGCGCTCGCCTCGGAGAAGGGCTACGACATCGACTTCGTGCACGCGCCCGCGGAGGAGACCGGCCTCGAGTCCGGGTCGGCCGACCTGGTCGCCTGCTACACCCTGATGCACGAGGTCCCGGTCTCGGAGAACCTCAAGATCATCGCCGAGATGTACCGCCTCCTCGAGCCCGGCGGCCACCTGCTGATCAGCGAGATCGCCCCCTACGAGCACCAGGACGCCTTCCGCTCCGTCGTCCTGGACTGGGAGACCGAGAACCGCGGCGAGCCGTACTGGCGCGAGGTCATGGCCCACGACTGGGCCGCCGAGCTGGCCAAGGCCGGCTTCGTCGAGATCGAGTCCTACGGCGTCGGCGGCGGCGTGTACCCCTGGGTCACCCGCGCCACCAAGCCCGCCAACTGACCCCTGCACTTCCCTTCCCCCAGGAGGCCGCCATGTCCGGTGGAGACGTCCCCACCCGCCCCTCGTACCTCGGGTCCGACCGACTCGACGACATCACCCGGATGCTGACCGAGGTCGCATCCGAGCTCTGGATCCTCAAGGACCGCAACATGGTGCTCGAGGGCCTGCTCGAGAAGGCCGGCGTCACGACGCCCGCCGAGATCGAGTCCTACCAGCCTGACGCCGAGACCGCCCAGCGGATCGCGGCCGAACGGAGCGCGTACACCGCGCGCATCTTCGGTGCGGTGCTCAACAACGAGAAGCGCCTCGAGCGCGAACTCGGCACCGTCGAGCACTGAGCCAGTCAGTACCTCACCACCTGTACCGCACGGAATCACCAGCAGCACCGCAGTACAACACCGCAGTACAACAGCGCAGTACCACTGACATTCACTGACATCCCCCCCGAGGAATCACCATGAACAACACCCCCCAGCGTTCCCGCGCCTTCTCGCTGACTGCTGCCGCCCTCGGCATCACGCTCGGCGCCAGCGTCCTCGCCGCCTGCGGAGGCTCCGACTCCGGCTCGGGCTCGGCCGACAAGCTCGTCGTGGGCACCACGATCTCCATCGGTCAGAACAACCCGCTGACCGTCATGCAGTACAAGACCGTGCAGCACAACGCCTTCGACGGCCTGGTCCGTGCCACCCCCGACGGCGAGATCGAGCCGCGCCTGGCCACCGAGTGGACCCAGGTCGACGACACCACCTGGGAGTTCACCCTCCGCCAGGGCGTGAAGTTCCACGACGGCTCCGAGCTGACCGCCGAGGACGTCGTCTTCTCCATCAACACCGTCACCGCCGAGGGCAGTTCCTCGCCGCTGAAGCCGCTCGTCCTGGACTTCAAGTCCGTCGAGGCCGTCGACGAGGGCACCGTCCGCATCACCACCGCGGGCCCGAACGCCACCTTCCTCAAGACCGTCTCGCAGCTCTCCGTCGTGCCGAAGGCCGCCTACGAGAAGGTCGGCGCCGAGGCATTCGGCCAGGCCCCGATCGGATCCGGCCCGTACAAGGTCGCCGCGATCGACGGCGACCAGAAGGTCACCCTCGAGGCGTTCGACGACTTCTGGGGCGAGAAGGCCAAGACCAAGAACATCGAGCTGCAGTACTTTGCCGACGGCAACGCGCTCTCCGCAGCGCTGGAGTCCGGCCAGCTCGACGTCGCGCACGAGCTGCCCCCGACCGCCCTCAAGACCCTCGAGGGCAACTCCGACTTCGTCGTGGAGTCGGGCTACGCCGGCAACCAGAACATGATCACCTTCAACTCCACCCGTGGCGTGTTCAAGGACGAGGCCGTGCGCGAGGCCGCCAACATGGCGATCGACGCCCAGGCCCTGATCGACGCCCTCACCTACGGCAAGGGTCTGCTCGAGGACGGCCAGCTCCCGATCGAGGGCATCTTCGGCCACTCGGCGGAGATCACCCGTCCGGCCTTCGACCTCGACGGTGCCAAGGCCAAGCTGAAGGCCGCCGGCGCCGTGGGCGCCAAGGTGACCATCGCCGGTCCGTCGCTGTACAAGCCGCTGCTGGAGGCCGTCGCCGCCCAGCTGAGCGAGGCCGGCTTCAAGCCGACCGTCCAGGCCCAGGAGATCTCGGTCTGGCTCGACGGCCTGCGCAACGGCTCCACCGCTGACGTCTTCTACAAGGGTGTCTCCGACTCCGGCTTCTTCGACGCCGACCGCTCCCTCTCCCAGCTCGCCCGCGGCGAGAAGGCGATGGTCAAGGACGAGACGTTCACGAAGCTCTACCAGGCCCAGCGCACCGAGATGGACACCGAGAAGCGTGCCGAGGCCCTCTACGAGGCCTCCAAGTACATCGCCGACAAGGACTTCGTCCTGTGGACCTACGGCCGCCCGAGCGTGAACGCCCACGCCGACGAGGTCTCCGGACTCTCCTTCGACAACGGCCTGATGCTCCTCCTGGACGACGCCGTCAAGAAGTGACCGTCTGACCCGCACCACCACACGCTGCTGCCGGACGGGACCCCGTCCGGCAGCAGCGCCAGCCTCCCGGGAGCGACGCACCCGCGCACGCCCCACGAACCATCCAGCTTCCCTCCTCCGGAAAGGCACATCATGAGCACGGAGACCGTCCAGCGCGACGCCCGCACGCCCGGACAGCTCATTGACCAGCGCGGCCGCGCCGAGCTCGAATTCGTCGTGGCCCTGCGCACCGGCATGACCGGCGCGCTGCGCAGCCAGGTCCGTCGCCGGATCGAGGAGAGCGGGGTGCTCGAGGACCTCGACACCACCGACATCACCAGCGTCCGCGCTGCCGTCGACCCGCTGGTGGAGTCCACCGCCGCCCACCGCTTCCAGGCCGCGTCGCTGCGGTGGAGCCGCGAGATCTCGACCCCCCGCGGTGTCGAGGCCTTCGACCGCAAGGCCGAGCTCCTCAGCGCGCTGGCCACTCCGTCGTCCCCGGTGGAGGACCTCACCGGCGGCGAGGTCCCGCGCTACTGGACCTACGAGTTCCACGCCACCGAGGGCGGCTGGGACGGACACGAGCACATGGGCTTCGTGCACCACGAGATGGTGTACCAGTACCTGCTGACCAAGATCTACGGCGGCGGCGGCGACATCTTCGCGCTGCGCCGTGCGTTCGCCGACCGTGCGCCCGCCGAGAGCTACGAGTCCATCGTGGACCTGGGCTGCGGCACCGGTCAGTACACGCTCAAGCTTGCCGAGGCCTACCCCGGGGCCCGGATCACCGCGCTCGACCTCAGCCAGTCCGAGCTGAACTACGCCAAGCGTCGCGCTGAGGACGCCGGCCTGGACATCGGGTTCCGTCGCGCCGCGGCCGAGAGCACCGGGCTTCCGGACGCCTCCGCCGACCTGGTGACCTCCTACATCCTGCTGCACGAGATGCCGCCGCACGCGATCAAGTCGGTCTTCGCCGAGGCGTTCCGCCTGCTCAAGCCCGGTGGTCACGTGCACTTCGGCGACGTCGGTGCCTACGCCACCCGTTCCGGCTACGACGCCTGGAACGCACCTTGGGCTCCACGGTGTAGGCCGGCACGGTCTCAGCGCGGACGCGCTGGTCGAATTCGCCCAGCTCTTCAAAGGAGAACACATCCTGCAGACTTTCCAGCGGCACAGGATGGGGATATTTTTCAAACTGGCTCAGCGCCTCGCCGCC
>JAZQNT010000389.1:0-1991 GCA_045627505.1 Nocardioides sp. | reverse complement strand
CCGTCCCGGGGTAGGTGGGATTCCTGAGACACAGGAGGTTCCCATGGTTGAGCACGTTCCGTCCCCGTCAGGGAACGCAGGCGCTGGGGTCGCCACCGAGGTGGCCCCGGCGAAGTGGAAGGTGGTCGGCCCCGGTCTGGTGGTCGCCGCCACCGGTGTGGGGGCGGCCGACCTGGTGGCCACGCTGGTGGCGGGCAGCAAGTACGGCTACGCGCTGCTGTGGTGCGCGGTGCTCGGGTGCCTGATGAAGATCGTGCTGGTGGAGGGCGCGGGGCGCTACTCGCTGGCGTCGGGCCGGACGATCTTCGAGGGCTGGCAGACGCTGGGCCGGTGGACCACCTGGTACTTCGGCATCTACATCGTCATCTGGGGGTTCGTGTACGGAGCGGCGGCGATGGCCGGGACCGGGCTGCCGCTGCACTCGCTGTTCCCGGTGTTGGACGTGAAGTGGTGGGGGATCCTGTCCGGGCTGGCGGGGTTGCTGCTGGTGTGGTTCGGCCGGTACTCGGCGGTCGAGAAGGTGTGCGCGGCGCTGGTCGGGACGATGTTCGTGGCGATGGTGGGCGCGGCCGCGCTGACCACGCCGAACCTGCCGGACATGCTGGGCGGGCTGGTGCCGACGATTCCGTCCGGCGGCGGGATCATCTACGTCCTGAGCCTGGCCGGCGGAGTGGGTGGCACGATCACCCTGGCCGCGTACGGGTACTGGCTGCGGGAGAAGGGCTGGGTGACCCCGGCGCACATGCGGGTGATGCGGATCGACAACGCGGTGGCCTACAGCGTGACCGGCATCTTCGTGATCGCCACGCTGATCGTGGGCGCGGAGCTGCTGTACTCGGCCAACATCGCCATCTCGACCGGCGACAAAGGTCTGCTCGACCTGGGCAACGTGTTGGAGGACCGGTACGGGACGTGGGCCGGCAAGGTGTTCCTGCTCGGCTTCTGGGCTGCGGCGATGAGCTCGCTGGTGGGTGTGTGGAACGGCGTGAGCCTGATGTTCGCCGACTTCGTCGCCCGTGCCCGCTCGCTGGCGCCCAAGGACCCGGCCGGGCTGCACGGCGGGAAGTACTACCGCGCCTACATCCTGTGGCTGACCTTCCCTCCGATGACCATGATGTTCCTGGGCCAGCCGGTGGGCCTGATCCTCGCCTACGGCGTCCTGGGCGCGTTGTTCATGCCGTTCCTGGCCATCACCTTGCTCTGGCTGCTGAACACCGACCGGGTGCCGAAGGAGTGGCGCAACAAGCCGCTGACCAACGTGGCGCTGGTGGTCTGCGCGGTCGCGTTCATCGCGCTGGCGGGGAATGAGTTGTGGAACCAGGTGAGCAAGTACGTGTGACGGTCGGACAGCGGGAGGACATGCTCACCCTCCCGCTGTTCAGGCTGTGACCGTGGGGTGGAAGTAGTCGAAAAGAGCTCGATCGATGGGCTTCTCGAAGTGAAGGAGGGTCTTCACAACTGGGAGCGTCCCACCCTTGTCGTTCGTCATCGTCGAATCCTCTGCGTGCGCCACGGTAGCGTCGCCGAGGTAGTAATGGTCGGTCCCATCGGCATCCGACTTCTGCACGAAGACGGGGAGCAGGTATTCGTTGGCGACGATGGCCGCTTCGAGCTCGGTCTTCAAGGTCTTGTTGTTCCTCGTGAACCAGACCATGCTCGACTGGTCGACAATCGCGTCCTCGTAGGCCGTGCTCGCCGTGACCTCGCCCCCCTTCTTTAGGGTGACAAAGATCGGGCACACACGTCGCTCTCGATCTGCCTTGTAGCCAAAGACGGCGGATGCCCACTTACGAGGCAAGTGGAGGAGTCGCAGCGCTTCCTTGCGGCTGTACTGGGCGCCTGGGGTGAAAGGGCGATCAGGCAGATATCGCGAAAGGGTTAGGGCCTTCCCTGTCTTGACCAAGTCGTCGACGGCTCGAGCAAAGGTTGCGTTCGAGGTATACGACTCGCGGAAGGTCGCCGTCAGTCGAACCTTGTCATCGGAGGCATCT
>JAZQNT010000388.1:0-2796 GCA_045627505.1 Nocardioides sp. | reverse complement strand
TCCTAAGACCGCTTGGCCTCCGACTTAGCACTTCCGAGACCGGCTCGCCGAATTCCACGCCACGTCGGGTCGATCAGCGTCGGCACGTGGACAGGCCCGAGGCGCGGTCGCCCGGGCCGGGGTGCATCCGTGGGCATCTGGGGGCGCACTGCGGTGGGCGGCGCGGGGAGCCGCACCGCCACGCCCTACTGTTGTCCCCCATGTGGGATCTGTTCAAGGCCGTCGTCCTGGGAATTCTGCAGGGACTCACCGAGTTCCTGCCGATTTCCTCCAGCGCACATCTGCGCATCTTTCCCGAGCTGTTCGGGTGGGGCGACCCCGGCGCGGCCTTCACGGCAGTGGTCCAGATCGGCACCGAGCTCGCGGTGCTGATCTACTTCCGCAAGGACATCTGGAACATCGGCTCGACCTGGGTGCGGGCCCTGTTCGACCGCAGCCTGCGCGACGCGCACGAGACCCGCATGGGCTGGTTCATCATCTTCGGCTCCATTCCGATCGTGGTCCTCGGCGTGTTGCTCAAGGACATCATCGAGAAGGACTTCCGCAACCTCTGGATCGTGGCCACCACCCTGGTGGTGCTCGGCGTGGTGCTCGGCGTGGCGGACCGGGTGGGACGCAACGAGCGCACCATCCAGTCCATCCGGGCCAAGGACGCGATGCTGATGGGTCTGGCGCAGGCCATGGCCCTCATCCCCGGCGTCTCCCGCTCGGGCGCAACTATCTCGATGGGCCGCTTCCTCGGCTTCGAGCGTGAGGCCGCTACCCGGTTCGCCTTCCTGCTTGCGATCCCGGCAGTGGTCGGAGCGGGTCTCTTCACCCTGGGCGACATCTCCGACGGCGACAACAGCTACGGCTGGGGACCGACGATCGTGGCCACCGTCGTGTCGTTCGTGGTGGGTTACGCCGCGATCGCATGGCTGCTCCGCTACGTCTCCACCCGGTCCTACACGCCGTTCGTGGTGTACCGCATCGCCCTGGGTCTCGTGGTGATGGTGCTGTTGGGCACCGGCGTGCTCGCGGCCTGAGGTCACACCCGCTGGCTCATGGTGCCGATGACGGGGCCGTTCTGGCTGCCGTCACGACCCGGTTGCGTGCGGGAGCGGGGGCGAGGCGTCGCTCAGAACCACCCCGACCGACGGAATGCGACCCACAGCACGATGACGCTGAGGGCCATCATGGTCAGCGCCATCGGGTAGCCCCACGGCCAGTCCAGCTCCGGCATGTGGCGGAAGTTCATCCCCCAGACGCCGGCCAGGAACGTGGGCACCACGATCAGGGCGGCGCCCGCGGAGATGCGTCGCATGTCCTCGTTCTGCTGGACCGAGACACGGGCCACGTGCGCGTCCAGGGCCGAGGACAGCAGGTCGTCGAGGGTCTCGACGGTCTCGGTCAGACGGTGCAGTCGTTCCAACATGTCGGTGGCGCCGGGGTGGGCGCGCCACTGGCCGACCACGTTGTCGGTGCCGTGCTCGTGGTCCAGCACCTCGAGCAGGGGCGCCACCGCACGTCGAGCCTCTGCCACCTCTCGCTTCAGCGCGTAGATGCGCAACTCCTCAGCCGTGCGGTCCTCCGAGAACACCGCCTCCTCGACCTCGTCCACGTCCTCGACGAGCTCGACGACCACGTCCTCGTAGCCGGTGGTGAGGCGGTCGAGGACGAGGTGCACGGCGTCGACGGCGGAGCGCACCGGAGCCTCGTTCCACAGGTGGGGGTCCATGTTGCGGAGCTCTGGCCCGAGGCTGATGGACACGATCTCGGCGCCCCGCACCAGGAGCCACTCCTCCTGGCTCTCGACCGCGTCCGTGGGGTCCTCGTAGCTCAGGTAACGCAGGGAGAGTGCGATCGCGTCAGCCTGCTTGCGCAGGGTGGGGCGACGCCCGCCGCGCACCCCGCCCCTGGCATCGTCGGTCACGATCCTGTGCAGGGTCGGCGCGCCGACCCCGGTTCGCGCCAGTAGCGCGAGCAGTCCGTCGTGGTCGTCCGGCAGCGCCCCGGCGACCGACGTCCAGTGGACGAGGCCGTCCGGGACCGCGGGGTCGACGTCGGTGGTCAACCTGCCGTCTCGGTACCAGCGCTCCTGCACGTCCACGCGACGACCCTAGTGCGCGGAGAGCCGCACGTCGCGGGGCGTTGGGCCGCGAGCACCGGGTGCCATCGCTAGGCTCCGGCCATGGCAACGGTGGTACTGGTCCGGCACGGTCGTTCGACGGCCAACACCGCGGGCGTGCTCGCAGGTCGTCTCCCCGGGGTGGGTCTCGACGAACGTGGCGAGGAGCAGGTGAGCGCACTGGCTGAGCGCATGGCCGGCGTCAGGTTGGCAGCCGCCGTGACCAGTCCCCTCGAGCGTTGCCGGGCCACGGCGGTGGCTGCGGTGGAGCGGACCTCGCCGGTTCCGGCGATCCTGGAGGACACTGCGCTGCTGGAGTGCGACTACGGCACCTGGCAGGGCGCCTCGATCAAGGATTTGGCTGAGGAACAGCTGTGGCGCACGGTGCAGAACCACCCGTCCGCAGCACGCTTCCCGGACGGCGAGAGTCTGGTGGAGATGTCCTCCCGAGTGGTGCGTGCGGTACGTGAGCACGATGCCCGGATCGAGGCCGAGCACGGCCCGGAGGCGGTCTGGTTGCTGGTCGGCCACGGGGACCCGTTGAAGGCGGTGCTCGCCGACGCACTGGGCATGCACCTCGACCTGTTCCAGCGTCTGGTGGTGGACCCCGCCTCGGCCAGCATCGTGCGCTACACGCACTCCCGGCCGTACGAGTCGGATCGTAGCCATGTCGTTCTGTGAGCCAAGGA
>JAZQNT010000387.1:0-2058 GCA_045627505.1 Nocardioides sp. | reverse complement strand
GCGAGGAGTACCAACGGGTCGGGGCGAACGTCAGGTTCATGATGGCCACCGCACGGCCCGACGACGACGCCTCGGCAACCCGGGTGCTGGTGACCTCGGCGCAGCACGGCGAGGGCCGGACCACGACCGTCTGCAACCTGGCCGTGGCCATGGCCCGCCTGGGCCTGGACGTCGCCCTCGTCGACGCCGACTTCCGCGATCCCGGGGTGGCGGCACGCTTCGGGCTGGACTCCCCACCCGGACTCTCGGACCTGCTGGTGGGACAGGCGTCGGCCACCAGCCTCCTGGTCGACGTGGGCGTTGCGCACCTGCGCGTCCTGGCCACGGGCGAGAGTCCGCCCAACCCGGCAGCGCTCCTCAGCTCGGTGCGGATGCTCCAGATCCTGGACGAGCTGGCCCACGGCTCCGACGTGGTCCTGATGGACGGCCCACCGATGCTCACCGTCGCGGACTCACTCGAGCTGGCCAACCTCGCCGACCTGGTCGTGGTGGTGACCCGCGAGGGTGTCTCCCACCGCCGCCAGCTCGCCGCACTCGCCGAGGCCCTGACGCGGGTGGGCGCGGAGGCGGTGGGCGTCGTCGTCAACGGTGCGAGCGAGGCATCGCCCCAGACCCCGCGTTCCCGCGGCCACGACGGCTCGGGCTCCACGAGGAAGGGCCGCAAGCACGAGAAACGACAGGACCAGCAGCAGGAGGAGCGTCCGGTCCCGAGCGACGACTCCCCCGCCGGGTCACCTGCCGGGTCACATGCCGCGACACCGCTGGCGTCCACGGCCGGCGACGGCGAAGGACGCGGGTCTCAGCTGCCGGGCATCCGCGGCACCGGCACCTGACGGACCTCGCTCCCCTCACCCTCGCTCCCGACCCAGACCCTGGACCCGTCGGGGGTGAAGGAGATCGACTCGCCCTGCGGCATCGTGGGCAGAGGCACCACGACGTGGTCGTCACCGATCTCGCGGTGGAAGAACGCGCGGCCCTGGTTGCGGAGCACGAAGACTGATCCGTCCGGTGCCCAGGCAGCCCCGGAGACGGCCGGCGGGGCATCGGCGACGGACCTGAGCTCGTTGACCGAGACGGTGCTGAGTCGTGGCGGGGCCTCGTAGATGCGACCGCCCTCGGGGTCCTTCGTGACCAGGTGGATGCGTCCGTCCCGCGGATCCACGAGCAGTCCCTCGGCGTCGTGGGGACCGTCGGGGAACCGGAACTCGTAGACCGTGACCGGCAGAGTCGCGGACGCCAGGATGTCCGGCTCGTCGAGCACGATGACCTGGACCGTCGAGCGCACCAGGTCGTTGTCGCCGGTGTCGGCGACCCAGATGCGCCCGTCCGGGGTGGTCGCGACGTCCTCCGTGTCCACCACGTCGACCCCCAGGTCCAGGACGGCCCTGGTGCCCGTGGAGTCCACGGCGTACAGCTTCCCCGACTCACCCCGGTCGTTGTGGGTGTAGACGACTCCGGGGTGGCGCTGACTCACCGCCAAGCCGCCCGCCTCGGCGACCCGCGGGCCGCCCAGCGTCATCCCCAGGCCCTTGGAGCCGCCACTGCCCGTGCTGGGGGTGCTGGTCGTGCCGTCGCCGGGGCTGCTGACGCCGGGGCTGGCCCCACCGGGGCTGGGATCGGCCCGTCGTTCGAGCGGGTGCGGACCATCGACCTCCTGCTCCCCGCAGGCGCTCTGCCCTCCCACGAGCAACGACGCGCAGACCACTGTTGCGAGGCACCGTCCGACCTGGCCCATACCCACCCCCGATTCCCGTTCTCGCCATTGTGCCCGCGCGGTCGTGTGCGCGACAGTGGGCGCAGCCTGGTGAAGGGCGACGGGAGAGACCATGGGGCACGGCACGGAACGACCCGGCACGGGACAGCACCTCGACGCGCCCGGTTCCTCCCTGCTCCGGGAGACCGTGGCCGCGCTGTGGCCCGCCAGCCACGGCGGTCAGGTCGTACGCCGGGCTCACGCGTCCGCACGCGACTACTGGGTGGCGCCCTCGTGGTCGTCCCCGCGCTGGCTGCTCCCCACCGACGCTCCGGCAAGTCGGATCGTAGCCATGTCGTTCTGTG
>JAZQNT010000386.1:0-2689 GCA_045627505.1 Nocardioides sp. | reverse complement strand
ATTGCAGTTCTGCTATATCCCGGGTTACTCCGAAAACTTCTCCCGCGGACTCTCACAACTTCTGCGTAGAGTGCTCGGCGCCGTGGATCATGAAGACCACGACGGAGTCGTATTGGCCTACAATCTCTACCAGGAAAGTCTAAAAGATAACTATGTCATAGAAGACCTCGCCAGAGTTGTGAACTGTTAAAAATATGATATAATAAAGGAGGTAAACTTATGCCTACACTGGCAAATTTCTATGGTATTTCTATTAGAATGTACTTGCGTGGCAAGGATCACAATCCTCCACACATGCCCCAGCACACCCCCCAGTACACCCCCCAGCCCGCCCCTGCCGCCCCGTCGGTCGCACCGGGCCCGGACGAGGCGGTCCCGGTGACGGCCGGTCTGGTCACCGGTTCCGGCCGTCCACGACCCCGGGACCGCTCCCTCGTGCTCGGCGGAGCCGTCGCGCTCGCGTGCGTCGCAGTGGTGTCCGTGCTCCTGGGGTCGACGGCGATTTCTCCCGTCGCGCTGGGGGACCCGGGCGACCCGGGCCACGCCGTGGCCCTGGCTCGGGTCGGCCGGGCGGTGCTCGGACTGGCCGTCGGCGCCGCCCTCGGGCTCTCCGGTGCCCTGCTCCAGGGACTCACCCGCAATCCGCTGGCCGACCCCGGACTCCTCGGGATCAACGCCGGGGGTTGTCTGGCCATGGCGGCCGGCATGGCCTGGTTCGGCCTCAGCGACGTCGACTCCCGCATCTGGGCAGCCTTCGTCGGAGCCGCGGCAGCGGGCTTCGTCGTCCACGCAGTCGCCTCGTTGGGGCGCGACGGCGCCACCCCGGTGAAGACCGCGGTGGCCGGCGCGGCGGTGACCGCGGCACTCACCTCGCTGACCTCGGCGGTGCTGCTCACCGACCAGGCCACCATGCAGTCGTTCCGGCAGTGGCAGGTCGGCAGCGTCAACGGTCGGGGTGACGACGTGGTGCAGATCGGCGGCCCGTTCCTCCTGCTCGGACTCGTCCTGGCGTTGGTCAGCGTGCGTCTGCTCGACGCCCTGGCCCTCGGCGACGACGTGGCTCGCGGGCTGGGGCGTCATACGGGTCGGGACCGTGCGGTGGTGTGGGCGGCCGTGGTGCTGCTCGCAGGCACCGCGGTGGCCTTGGCCGGACCCATCGCCTTCGTGGGGCTGCTGGCGCCGCACGCGGCCCGGGCACTGGTGGGCCCCGACCACGCCAGGCTGCTCCCGCTGAGCGCCGTGGCGGGCGGGATCCTGGTGGTGCTGGCCGACACCGTCGGCCGGTTCGTGCTCCCGCCGACGGAGGTCCAGGCCGGGATCATGGTCGCGGCGGTCGGGGTGCCGTTCTTCCTGGCGCTGGTGCGCCGCGGCCGGCTGGGGGCGATGTGAGTCTCCTGCACCCTGTCGGGACCGGGCTGCCGGGGGAGGACACCGCCCCCCGATCGACGTCGGAGCGGGCCTCCGTGCTGGGGCCGTCCCCCTCGAGGGCGCGGCGGCGCCGCGTGGTGGCCGTGCTGCTCGTCCTGCTCGGCGCGCTGTTCGTGGTCCGGGTGCTGCTCGGCGACTACACGATCACCGTCCCGGACTTCTTCCGGATCCTCTCCGGCGAGCAGATCCCCGGGGCCAGCTACGTGCTGATGGAGTCGAAGCTCCCTCGCGCGGTGCTCGCGGTGCTGGTCGGGTTCGCCTTCGGTGTGGGCGGTGCGGTCTTCCAGGGGGTGCTGCGCAACCCGTTGGCCAGTCCGGACGTGATCGGGATCAGCACCGGCGCCTCGGCGGCCGCCGTGATCGCGCTCTCGGTCCTCGACCTCACCGGCGCCGGGGTGTCGGTGGCGGCGGTGGTCGGTGCGCTCGGGTGCGCCGTGCTGGTGCGTACGGTGGCCGGCGGCAGCGGCGGGTACCGGCTGGTGCTGGGTGGGATCGGGGTCTCCGCCGGCCTGGTCTCGGTGATCCACTACGTCTTCATCCGGGCCGACATCTGGGACGTCCAGGCGCTGTTGCGGTGGATCACCGGAAGCGTGAGTGCTGCGGACTGGTCCACGATCACGCTCTTCGCCGCCGTGCTCTGCGTCATCCTCCCGGCCCTCGGGCTGGCGTCTCGGTCGCTGGAGGCGCTCGAGCTGGGGGAGGACACCGCGGCGGGCCTCGGCGTCGGCCTGGGGCAGCGTGACCTGCTGCTCGCGCTGGCGACGGTGCTGGTGGCCTGCGGGGTGGCTGCCTCCGGTCCGATCGCCTTCGTGGCGTTTCTGTCGGGTCCGATCGCTCGGATCCTGCTGGGACGTTCCAGCCTGGTCGTGGCCGGTCTGGTCGGCGCCTGCATCGTGGTGGCGGGCGACCATGTGGGTGCCTACCTCGTGCCGACCGTCAACCTGCCCGTGGGCGTCGTCACCGGCGTCCTCGGGGCGCCGTTCCTCCTGTGGCTGCTCGCCGCGGGACGCACCGGAAGGAAGGTGCGCGGATGACCCGGCACGCCAGCTCCAGGCACACCAGGGGATCCAGGCGCATCGGGGCCAGCGCAGCCCCGGCAGCACCCCCCGCACCTGCTGGGGCGGGCGGTCCGGACGGGGAGCGGTCCCGCCTGGAGGCCGCGCACCTGACGTTGGGATACGAGGGCCGCACGGTGGTCCAGGACCTGAGCCTGGTGGTGCCCAAGTCGGAGGCCAAGCGGTCTTAGGAAGACAATAGAGAG
>JAZQNT010000385.1:0-3736 GCA_045627505.1 Nocardioides sp. | reverse complement strand
CGCTTGGCCTCCGACTTCCCCTCGTGGGACGGGCGCCTCCGTGCGTTCGCTGCGGGTCTCAGGCCTCGAGCCCGAGCTCTTCCATCCGCTCGGCGTGGCGCTCGGTGAGCCGCGTGAACATGCGTCCGATGGCGGCGAGGTCGAGCGAGGGCCGGTCGACTCCGCCGGCCAGCAGCGCCGTCATCGCGTCGCGCTCCGAGGCGACCCGCTGGGCCTGCACCAGGGCCTCGCCCATGATGCGTCGCCCCCACAGCGCGAGCCGGCCACCCACCCGGTGGTCCTCGGCGATCGCCTCACGCACCCGGTCGACGACGAACTGCGACTTGGCGGTGTCGGCCAGCGCGGTGGTGACGACGTCCCGGGTCTCGGGGTCCAGGTACGCCGCGACCTCGCGGTAGAAGTCGGCGGCCAGCCCGTCGCCGACGTAGGCCTTGACCAACCCCTCCAGCCAGTCCGACGGAGCGGTGTGCGCGTGGAAGGTGTCGAGGGCCTCACGGAACGGCTCCATCGCCGCGTACGGGTCCCCGCCCAGCGTCGTGATCCGTGCGTGCAGGCTCTGCAGGTGCCCGAACTCGTGGGCCGCCATCTCCGAGAGCGCCACCTTGTCGGCCAGCCGCGGCGCCAGCTTGGCGTCGTCCGCCAGTCGCTCGAAGGCCGACAACTCGCCGTACGAGACGGCCCCGAGCAGGTCCAGCACGGCCACCACGTACTCGGGGTCCGCGAGGGCCCCCCTGGACGCGTCTGCGGGAGTTTCAGTCATGTGCTCAGGCTAGCGATACAGTGGCTTGTATCCGTGCGCGCCCAGCGCGCCGAATCCGCGGGCCGGACCACCGCCCGTGGGCATGTGCGCGGCAGACCGCTGTTGGAGTCAGCCGCATGTGCGATGAACTTCGAAGAAAGCGAATAACGCGTGACCACCTTCCGTGACCTCGGGGTGCACCCCGAGATCTGCGACGCCCTTGAGCGCGCAGGCATCACCACCCCGTTCGCCATCCAGGAGATGACCCTCTCGGTCGCCCTGATGGGTACCGACCTCATCGGCCAGGCCCGGACCGGAACCGGCAAGACCCTCGCCTTCGGCATCCCGGTGCTCCAGCGCTCGGTGGCCACCAAGGACGCCGAGTACGCCTCGCTGCCCCAGGGCAAGCCGCAGGCCCTGATCGTGGCCCCCACCCGTGAGCTCGCCCTGCAGGTCTCCTCCGACCTCGTCGCCGCCGGAGCCGACCGCGGCCTCCGCATCCTCACCGTCTACGGCGGCGTCGGCTACGACCAGCAGGTCGACGCCCTCGAGTCCGGGGTCGACGTCGTCGTCGGCACCCCGGGCCGCCTCATCGACCTGGCCAACCGCAAGGTCCTCGACCTGGGCCACGTCCACGCCCTGGTCCTGGACGAGGCCGACGAGATGCTCGACCTGGGCTTCCTGCCCGACGTCGAGAGGCTCCTCTCGCTCACGCCCGAGACCCGCCAGACGATGCTGTTCTCGGCCACCATGCCGGCCGCGATCGTCGCCCTGGCTCGCACCCACATGCGCCAGCCGATGAACATCCGCGCGGAGTCGTCCTACGAGAACGCCACCGTGCCGAAGACGGCCCAGTTCGTCTACCAGGCGCACGACCTCGACAAGCCCGAGATCATCGGCCGCATCCTGCAGGCCGAGGGCGTCGAGAAGATGGTCGTCTTCACCCGGACCAAGCGTCAGGCCCAGCGGGTGGCCGACGACCTGGTGGAGCGTGGCTTCAAGGCCGCCCCCCTGCACGGCGACATGGCCCAGGTGGCCCGCGAGAAGGCAATGACCCGGTTCCGCGAGGACAAGCTCCGGGTCCTGGTCGCCACCGACGTCGCAGCCCGCGGCATCGACGTGCGCGGCGTCAGCCACGTGATCAACTACACCTGCCCCGAGGACGACAAGACCTACGTGCACCGCATCGGTCGCACCGGTCGCGCCGGCGCGTCCGGCATCGCGATCACGCTGGTCGACTGGGCCGACGTGACCCGCTGGAAGGTCATCAACAAGACCCTCGACCTCTCGTTCGACGATCCGGTGGAGACCTACTCCTCCTCGGAGCACCTCTTCACCGACCAGGGCATCGCCCCGGGCACCAAGGGACGCATCGTCGCCGCGAAGCCGCCGGAGAAGAAGGAGCGGCCGGAGCGCTCGGAGAAGTCCGACCGGGCCCCCCGCAACCGCGACCGCGACCGTCAGCGGACCCGCACCCGCGGAGGCCAGCAGGTCGAGGGCGGCGAGCAGCCGGCCGTGAAGACCGGCGACTCGGCACAGCCCCAGGCGACGAAGTCCGAGCCCACGAACTCTGGGACCACGAAGTCTGGGACCACTGCGCCGACCGAGGCCTCCGCGGACGAGAAGTCGGACCGTCCGCGTCGCCGTCGTCGTCGCCGCTCCGGCGGTTCGTCGACCGGCGGCGCAGCCGCCGACGCCCCGGCGACCGCGGACGCCTGAGCCGCAACCGCACAGCTCGACGAAGGGCCTCGACCCTGACGGGCGAGGCCCTTCGTGCTGCTCAGACGTGCACCGGCTCCCCCGGGCTGCGGTCCGCCGACCTCCGGTCCGCCAGCCTCCGTTCCTCCAGCGCCCGAGCCACCTGTCGGTAGGCCTGGGCGCCCTTCGACCTCCGGTGGGTGGAGAGCAGCGTCAACCCGACGCTCGGCGCCTCGGCAAACCGGACGCTCTTCGGGATCGGTGGGCCGACGACCTGGAGGCCGAAGGTGCTGGTGATGCTCTCCAGGACCGTGCGCGCGTGGATCGTGCGCGGGTCGAACATGGTGGGCAGAACGCCCCACACCTCCAGGGCCGGGTTCGTGTGCTCGCGGACATCGTGGACGGTGTCCAGCAGCTGCCCGACGCCGCGGTGCGCCAGGGTCTCGCACTGCAGCGGCACCAGCACCGCGTCCGCGGCGGTCAGCCCGGCCACTGTCAGCCCTCCCAACGAGGGCGGGCAGTCGAGGAGCACCCAGTCGTACCCGGCCAGCGTCGCACTCCCCAGCGACTCCCGGACGACCCCGGCAGCTGCGAGACCGGGTCCGGTGCCGAGTTCGGCCTCCGTCCGGGCGAGCTCGATCGAGGCGGGCAGCAGGTCGACGCCCTCAGCCGTGGCGAGCACTGCCTCGGCCGGGTCGCACTCCCCCGCGAGCACCTCGCGGACCGTGAGGTCGAGGTCTTCGGGGTCCACCCCCAGCGAGAACGTCAGGCAGGCCTGGGGATCGAGGTCGACCAGCAGGACGCTGCGTCCCAGCTCGGCCAGCGCGGCGCCGAGCGTCGCCACCGAAGTGGTTTTCGCGACGCCCCCCTTCTGGTTTGCTAACGCCAGTGTCGTCATGCCCTGCACGATGACAGGTCGAGCAGACGCGCACCACACGACTCACTCGAATCCCCGGGAGGAATGCATGGCGGTACGAACAGCGCCCGGACGGGGGCCGGGCACGGCGCTCGTCACCGGCGCGACGGCGGGGATCGGTCGCGAGTTCGCGCACCAGTTGGCCGCCCGGGGCTTCGACCTGGTCATCGTGGCCCGGGACTCCGAACGCCTGACCCGGGAGTCCGAGGCCCTCAGCTCGCGGCACGGCGTCGCGATCGAGATGCTGCCCGCGGACCTCACCGACCGGGAGCAGCTCGCCCGGGTCGAGGAGCGGCTGGCCGATCTGGAGCGACCGGTCGACCTGCTCGTCAACAACGCCGGCTTCGGACTCAAGGGACGGTTCCTCGACAACGACGTGGAGG
>JAZQNT010000384.1:0-2383 GCA_045627505.1 Nocardioides sp. | reverse complement strand
GTCCGACCTGCGGATAGAAGTAGATGACATGATGACTCGGCTCGTTGCCGTGCACGTACTGCCCGATCATTCCCGAGATGTCGAGGAGAATTGTATCGCCCTTCGTGTCGGGCCCCTTCGGTTTCGCCGTAAAGAGCGAATCAAGCCGTTCGACGAACTTCCCGCGTCCGCCCATCGCCGCGACGAGCCCCGGGACGTCCTGCATCACGTGCCAGGAGTACTGGAAGGCGTTGCCCTCGGTAAAATCGTTGTCGTTCTCCGCCCCATGACCGAACGCATAGGGATCGAACGGTTCGCGCCACTTGCCCGCCGTTGTCTTGCCACGCCCGAAACCAATGGACGAATCGAAGACGCTCTTCCAGTTCTGGGCCCGCTTCAGGAAGAAAGCCGCCTCCTTCGCATGTCCCGTCGCTTCCATATACCTCGCCGCGCACCAATCGTCATAGCTGCATTCAAGCGCACGCGAAACGGATTCGCCGCGGATGACGTCGCACGGGAAATAGCCGTACCTGTCGTAGCCCAGGGCGTCGACGTGATCGCGATGATGGTGAGCATCTTCGCCGCGATCGCGCTGATGGTGGCCGTGCTGGTCATCACCAACACCTTCGCCATCCTCTTCGCCCAGCGAGCACGCGACTTCGCGCTGCTGCGGTGCGTGGGCGTGACCAAGCGCCAGCTGCGGCGTTCCGTGCGGATCGAGGCCTTCGTCCTCGGGCTGGTGGCTGCTCTGGTCGGCGTCGTGGTCGGGGTGGCGCTCGCCGCGGGGCTGGCCCGCCTCGCCGCGGTGCAGTTCGACGTGATGGGCCCCGCCTCCTTCGAGGCTGTGTGGATCGCGGGCGCCTTCGTGGTCGGCGTGCTGGTCACGGTGGTGGCGGCGTGGCTGCCCACCCGGGCGGTCACCCGGATCTCTCCGTTGGCGGCACTGTGTCCGACCGGCGGCGTCGACGCGAAGTCTCGTGCCGGTCTGCTGCGGGTGCTGCTGGGTGCCGTGGTGCTGCTGATCGGTTCGGGGCTGCTGGCCGCCGTGGTGCGACTGACTGGCGCCCAGGACGGTCCCGAGGCCAGCACGCTGCTGGTGGGCATGCTTGCCGGTGGGTCGCTGGCGTTCGTCGGCGTGCTGCTGCTCGGGCCGCTGCTGGTGCCCGCCCTCGTCCAGGTGGTCGGCCGGCTGGCGCAGCGTCGTGGACCCGCGGGTGCGGTGGTGCGACTGGCCACCTCCAACTCGGTGCGCAACCCGCGCCGCACCGCGACCACCGCGGCCTCGCTGATGGTGGGGGTCACCCTGACCACCGCGGTCCTGGTCGGCATCTCCTCGCTCGGGGTGACGGTGGACAGCGAGATGCAGGAGTCGTACCCGCTGGACGTGGCTGCGGTGCCTCTGGGCACACTCGACCAGTCCACCTCCGCCGCGCTGGAGCGGGCGGCCGGGAAGGTCACCGAGGCCGACACCGTCGCCGCCAGCCAGGTAATCCCCGGCGGTCGTGTGGAGCTCGCCGGCCGGGAGCGCCTGGCGCTCGCCGTGAGCCAGGCCGAGCCGGTGCTGCGCGCAGGGGTGGAGGACCGGTTCGAACAGGCCGACGTCCTGGTCGATGGTGACACCTGGTTCGCGCTGCCGGACGGTCGGGTCGACGACCACGGCCAGGAGGTGTTCACCCTGTCGGGTCCCCGGGGATCACGCGAGGTGGTGGTCGGGATCAATGACGCGTACGGCGCAGAGACGCTGGCGGTGCGTCCTGACGTGCTGGTCGAGGTCCTGACTCCGCAGCCTGCCGCCCTGTGGGTGCAGGCCGCGGACGGGGCGGACTCCTCCGACCTGGTGACCGACGTGACGAAGGCAGTCGTCGACGAGGGCGTCTCCGCCACCGTCGGTGGCGACTACCAGACCCGGGACTTCATCGGCACCCAGTTCGCCGTCGTCACCGGTGCCGTTGTGGGCCTGCTCGGGATCGCGGTGCTGATCGCGCTGATCGGTATCGGGAACACGCTCGGGCTCTCCATCCTGGAACGCGCCCGGGAGAACGCCCTGCTGCGCGCGATGGGGTACACGAAGCAGCAGCTGCGCCGCACCCTGGCCTGGGAGGGCGTCCTCCTGGCGGTGGTGGCCACCGTGCTGGGTGTTGCCATCGGACTGGCCTTCGCCTGGGCCGGCGTCGAGGTGCTGGTGGGCGCGATGGCGGTGGAGACCTCCTTCGCCGTGCCGCTCTGGCAGCTGGTCGTGGTGGTCCTGGTGGCGGTGGTGAGCGCGGTGCTCGCCAGCGTCGCCCCGAGCCGCCGGGCGGCACGTGTCAGCCCGGCCGAGGGCTTGGCCCTCCAATGACGTCGAGGGCGGCGCCCCCCAATGACGTCGAGGGCGGCGCCCTCCAATGACGTCGAGGGCCTCGCC
>JAZQNT010000383.1:0-3096 GCA_045627505.1 Nocardioides sp. | reverse complement strand
ACACCTGGCTGACAAAGGAAAGCATCATTCAGAAGAAAATCGTTCCCTATTTCGGAAAGCGTAAGCTGTGCGATATTACTGCAAAAGACCGGCGACGAGCATGCCCTGCACGAGGTGTACCTGCCGCATTTCAAGGCCGTTGTGGAAGCCGGCGCCGGCTCCGGGATGAGTGCCTACAACCGGGTGCGGGGCGAGTACATGGATGTCAATCACGTCATTCAGCGCCTCCCACTGGCCAACTACCGCGCGGATCGACTCCTCGTCGAAGCTGAGTTCGAGAGCGTGGTCGGGCACGGGTTCAGGGTAGGCGAGCCGGCGGAGGGGCCCGTCGCTTCGTGCCCCTCCGCCTGCTCAGGCGACTGTCTCCACCGTCTCGGCCAACGCCTGGCGCAGCGCGTGCCGGGCGGCGGAGTAACGGCTGCGGGCGGTGGACGGGTTGAGCCCGAGGATCTCGGCGGCCTGCGCCAGGGTGAGTCCGTCCCAGTGCACCAGCATGATGAGCTCCCGGTGGGCGGCGGCGAGGTCGCGCACGGCCGCCTGCACCGACAGCGCCTCGGCGTGGTCTGGCTGGGGCTCGTGCGTCAGGTGCCCGCGGATCCGCTCCACCAGCGCCGTGCGGCGGCGCGCGGAGCGGCGTTGGTTGGCCAGCACGTGCGCCGCGATGGTGAACAGCCACATCCGGCGTCGCTCCGGGGTCTCGGGCAGCGCGTCCACCCGCCGCCAGGCCTGCAGCATGACCTCGCCCAGCAGGTCTGCGGCGTCCTCGCGCACCTGGACCCGGCGCTCGAAGTAGGCGAGCAGGTCTGAGGCCGTGGCGTCCAGCGCCGCCCGTAAGGAGTCCGCGCTCACTCGCTGCACCCGCTCGAGGAACCGACGCCGTAGACGACGACGGAGGGATCCATCCCCAGACCCTCCAGGTGCGCGTGCAGGTCGCGGACGACGACGCGCGAGACCGCGCGCATCTCCAGGTCGTCCCCGGTGTCCAGCGGCTGGGCCTCGCCGGGAGCCGCCCCGGCGATGATGCGGCGCTGCGCCGCGTCCGCGTCCCGTACCGCCGACTCACGGTCGACGGCGTCGTAGTCGTAGTCGGCCAGGAACAGCCGGGCCGCCTGCGCCACCTCCTGCTGCTCGGCCGCGCTGGGCCACGCCGTCCGGCCCTCCATCACGGTGGCGGGCTCACCGTTGCCGACGTCCCGGGACCCCACCGGCGTGACGTCGAACTCCATCTCGCAGGCATCACCAGAGCCAGTGGTGGTGAACCACAGCGCTCCCCCCTCGTGCATCACCGCCGCGGCCCCGGCGACGCCGACGCCGAGGATGCCGGCGGCCGCCCCGACACCGACCGCGAGGCGCAGGGGCCTACGGAGCCGGCGGCGTGGCTCGTCGGCCCGGACGAGTTGGTGCAGGGCGTCGTCGAGGTCCGCGCTGCGCGGTGCCACCGACGGGGCAGAGCGGGTGAGCAGGTCGTCAAGTTCCACGAGGTCTCCTCCAGTAGGTTCTCACCCCCACATGTCCGCCACAGCGGATTCCGTCCACCGGAGCGACCGCGGCCGACAGCGATGACGCTCAACCGGTGCCCCACGTCCTGCGCCCGGCCGCAGGGAGCGCCGGTGGTCAGGGGTCTTCCTTCCCTGCCCCGGGGCGGTTTCACTGGAGGTTCCGGCGGCAGTCGCCGTCGTGATCCACGCTGACCCGAACCGGCCGACGCGCAGGAGAGGGAACGAGCAGGACAGGGAGCACACCATGCGCCAAGTCGTCATGGAACGGCCCGGGGACGTGCGGGTCGAGAACCGGGAGGACCCGAGGATCCTCGAGCCCACCGACGCCGTGATCCGGCTGGCGGCCAGTTGCATCTGCGGGAGCGACCTGTGGCCGTACCGCGGTGCCGAACCGGTCGAGCACCAGGTGATGGGCCACGAGTACGTCGGCGTGGTCGAGGAGGTCGGCCCCGAGGTCCGCACCGTCACGGTCGGCGACTTCGTCGTCGGGTCGTTCTGGGCCTCCGACAACACCTGCGAGATCTGCCGGTCGGGATACCAGGCCTACTGCGTGAACCGGGTCCCGATGGGCGCCATCGGCACCCAGTCGGAGCGGGCCCGGATCCCGTTGGCCGACGGCACCCTGGTGCCCACCCCCGGGATGCCCACACCGGACCTCATCCCGTCGTTGATGGCCGCCTCCGACGTGCTCGGCACCGGCTGGTTCGCCGCCGTGGCCGCCGAGGCGGGGCCCGGCAAGACCGTGGCAGTCGTCGGCGACGGGGCCGTCGGACTGCTCGGGATCCTCGCCTCCCGGCAGCTGGGCGCGGAGCGGATCATTGCGTTCAGCCGCAACGCCGAGCGCCAGGCCATGGCGCGTGGGTTCGGTGCCACCGACATCGTCGAGGAGCGGGGAGCCGCGGGCGCCGCCCGGATCAAGGAGCTCACCGGGGGCCTCGGCGCACACTCGGTGCTCGAGGCCGTCGGTACCCAGGAGTCGATGATGCAGGCCATCCACTCCACCCGCCCCGGCGGCCACGTGGGCTTCGTCGGCTACTCCCACGGCGTCGCGGTCCCCGGCGACCAGCTCTTCATGGCCGGCGTCCACCTCCATGGCGGGCCCGCCCCGGTACGACGGTTCCTGCCCGAGCTGATCCAGCTCATCTGGGACTGGTAGGTCGAGAAGATAATACGGGCATTCAGGTCTCGTTCCGTTCCGCTATCGCTCAATACACAGGTGGTGGCATTAGGCATCAGCTTCACGAAGTTCTTGTGAGCCTGCGATACCAACGAGGTACGATCAGCCAGGAAGAGCACATTCTTCACCCATCCATTACGCATCAATACATCTACGAACGATATGGAGACACGGGTCTTGCCCGTACCTGTAGCCATGACCAGCAGACCTCGGCGATGCTTCGTGTTATAGTGTTCGCATACCGCCTTGATGGCCATCTTCTGGTAGTAGCGGTCTGTGATGTTATCCTTGACCGTAAAGTCTGTGATGTCATGACGGCCTCGCTGCTGGATCATCAGTTCCAGATCCTTGTCGGTATGGAATCCATACAGTTTGCGTGGGGGATAACCCAATCCGTCGATGATGTTGGTCACAAATCCG
>JAZQNT010000382.1:0-3346 GCA_045627505.1 Nocardioides sp. | reverse complement strand
ACGGTGGTCAACAACCCGCGGTGGGGGATTCTTCCGATTCGCGGGTCGGTGTCACTGGTTCTGACGAGCCAGAGGCGCGAGAAGTTGCCCCGAGAGCGAACTCTCAGGGGGTTCTCAGGCAGGAACGGTCAACCTGAGGAGGAGTTCAGGAAGACCGTCGAACTCACCGGGAGGAGACGAGCTGTTCAACGGCCTGCGTGCCGCGACCAGTGGTTCTCGTCACCAGCCTAGGACCCCGGGCAAGGGGACGACCGGAAAGCGCACGCGCCGATTCATGACCGCTGCCCGGTAATGCCTCTTCGCCGGGCGACCATCAGCGCGCAGCGCCGCCCACCCGACGAGGTGGACGGCGCTGCGCGGGTGCAGGTGCGGGTGCAGGTCAGGAGTCGGCCAGACCCATCCGCTCCAGGATCCAGGCCGTGGAGAAGGCCCGGTCGTGCCAGGACTTGTAGCGCCCCGAGACGCCGCCGTGCCCGGCAGCCATCTCGGTGCGGAGCAGGAAGTCCTTGCGCCCGACCGCCGTCGCGCGCAGCTTGGCGACCCACTTGGCGGGCTCGACGTACAGCACCCGGGTGTCGTTGAGCGAGGTCTCCGCGAGGATCGGCGGATAGTCGACGGGCGCCACGTTGTCGTACGGCGCGTAGGACGCCATCAGCGCGTACACCTCGGGGTCGGCCTCGGGGTTGCCCCACTCCTCGTACTCACCGATCGTCAGCGGGAGGGTGGAGTCGAGCATGGTGGTCAGGGCGTCCACGAACGGGACTTCTGCCACGATCCCGGAGAACAGCTCGGGAGCCTGGTTGACCACCGCTCCCATCAGCAGGCCTCCGGCGCTGCCGCCCTCCGCCACGAGCGTGTCCGCACTCGCCCACCCCTCCTCGACGAGGTGCCGGGCCACGTCCACGAAGTCGTTGAACGTGTTGACCTTGTGCTGCAGCTTGCCCTGGTCGTACCAGCGCCGTCCCATCTCGCCGCCGCCACGCACGTGCGCGATGGCGAAGGCGGCGCCGCGGTCCAGCAGGGAGAGCCGCGGGACGGAGAAGTAGGGGTCGATCGAAGCCTCGTAGGAGCCGTACCCGTAGAGGAGGGTCGGGACCGGGCCGTGGTCACGGGCACCCTTGCGGCTGACCCAGGAGACCGGCACGCGCTCGCCGTCGCGGGCGGTCACCCAGATGCGGTGCTCCTCGTAGTCGTCGACGTCGAAGTCGCCGAGGACCGGGGTGCGCCGCAGCAGGGTGAGTTCGCGGGTGCGCACGTCGTAGTCGTAGATCGAGGACGGGACCGCCAGCGAGGTGTAGCCCAGGCGCACGGTGGGCTGGTGGAAGTCGGGGTTGTTGCCGGAACCGACGGTGTAGATCTCCTGGTCGAACTGCACCAGGTAGGAGTCGGCGACACCGGCCTCGTCGAGCTCGAGCAGGCGCAGCTGGGTCAGGCCCTCGCTCCGCTGGTGCACCACCAGGTGGGTGGCGAACGCGTCCACGTCCTCCAGGCGCACCGCCTCGTCGTGGGCGATCAGCGGGGTCCAGCCCTCAGGGCCGGTGGGCGAGGCGGGCGAGTGGGCCAGCTCGAAGTTCTCGCCCCGGGCGTTGTGCATGACCAGGAAGACGCTGGAGCCACCGAGCACGGCGGGCTCGACGCTGTACTCCAGGCCCTGCGTGCGGGGGTGGAACAGGGTCAGCTCGCTGCCGGGCTCACCCGGGGCGGCGTGGGTGTCCAGGTACGACCACTCGCTGGTGGTCTTGGAACCGCTGACCACGAAGAGGTAGCGGTTGTCCCGGCTGCGGCCCACGCCCACCCAGTAGAGCGGGTCGGTCTCGTGGAAGACCACCTCGTCCTCGCTCTGTGGCGTGCCGATGCGGTGACGCCAGATCTTGTCGGCGCGCCAGGCGTCGTCAACGGTCGTGTAGTAGAAGGACCCGCCGTCCGGGTGCCAGGTGACGCCCCCGAGGACGCCCTCCACGACGTCGTCGAGGACCGTGTCGTCGGCGACCTGCTTGACCCGGACGGTGTAGCGCTCGTCGCCCTCGGTGTCGACCGACCAGGCGAGCAGACGGTCGTCGAGGGTCATGGCCGAGCCGCCGAGGGCGAAGAACTCGTGGCCCTCGGCCAGTGCGTTGAGGTCGAGCAGCACCTGCTCGCCGGGCAGGGCGGGCTGATCCGGCGCGGCGGCGGTGTCGGGCGTCGGGGGAGTCCAGTCGGACGGGTCGGTGACCGGGACACGGCAGCTGGCGCCGTACTCCTTGCCTTCGAAGGTGCGGGAGTAGAACCACCAGCCACGGTTGCGGGTGGGCACCGAGAGGTCGGTCTCGAGGGTGCGCGCCTTCACCTCGTCGAAGAGCTGCTGGCGCAACTCCGCGAGATGGGCCGTCCGCGCCTCGGTGAACGCGTTCTCGTCCTCGAGGTACCTCAGCACCTCGGGGTTCTCCTTCTCCCGGAGCCACTCGTAGTCGTCGACCCGGGTGATGCCGTGGATCTCGCGGGTGACAGGACGGCGCTCTGCCACAGGGGCCACGGGGGGTTGGGCGACCGGGGGCTGGACCTCAGACTTCATGGGCGCCAGCGTACGTCGCCGGCGGGGGTCCCGGTGCCGAGGATGAGCAGGGAGCGGGCGCGGTCCGCCGAGCCGCGAGCCGCCGCGGCCAGGTGTGGGTGCCCGGGGACGGGCGTGGCGGGCAGAATCGGGGCGTGCAGAATCGAGGGGTGTCCAGCGAAGACCTGACTGCCTCCGGCCCCGAGTCCGCTTCGGCGCGTCCCGGGGCCCGTCCAGTCTCCAGGATCGACCTCAACGCCGACCTGGGCACCCTGGTCAAGGCAGCGGGCAGCGCAGCGGGCAGGCAGCGGGCAGGACGGCGGGAGGCGCCGTCTCCCCGGTTGGACGCCCGGCGTGCCCGCTGAGTAGAGTGGGCCATTGCGCCAGAGGTCTGCGACGAGCCCATACGGAGCGGTTCTTCGCTCATCGCGAACGGTCGCGGTGAACAACGGATTCTCCGGCGCTCCGAACGACTCCATCCATCCCCAAGGACAACTCTTCCTAATGACGAGCACCAGCATCCCTCTTCCCGACTACGACGCCCCCCAGGTGGCGATCAACGACATCGGTTCTGAAGAGGACTTCCTCGCCGCGATCGACGCGACGATCAAGTACTTCAACGACGGCGACATCGTCGACGGCATCATCGTGAAGGTCGACCGTGACGAGGTGCTCCTCGACATCGGTTACAAGACCGAAGGTGTCATTCCCTCCCGTGAGCTCTCGATCAAGCACGACGTCGACCCGTCCGAGGTCGTCTCGATCGGCGACAAGGTTGAGGCCCTCGTTCTCCAGAAGGAGGACAAGGAAGGTCGT
>JAZQNT010000381.1:0-2562 GCA_045627505.1 Nocardioides sp. | reverse complement strand
TAGGCCTCCTCGAGGTGCGGGTAGCCGGACATCACGAACTCGGTGATGCCCACCTCGCGGTACTGCTCGACCAGGTCTGCGATCTCGCTGTGCGAGCCGACCATCGCGGTGCCGGCGCCGCCGCGGACCAGGCCGATGCCGGCCCACAGGTTGGGGTGCACCTCGAGGTGGTCCTTGGAGCCCTTGTTGAGCTCGAGCATGCGCTGCTGCCCGACCGAGGCGCTGCGGGCGAGCCCGGCCTGGATCTTGGCGATCTGCTCCTCGGAGATGCCCCTCAGCAGGCGGTTGGCCACCGCCCACGCCTCCTCGGAGGTGTCACGGGCGATCGAGTGCAGGCGGATGCCGAACTTCAGCTCGCGCCCCTCCTTCTCGGCCAGGCCCTTGATCCACTCGATCTTCTCCTTGACGGCGGCCGGCGGCTCACCCCAGGTGAGGTAGACGTCGCTGTACTTGGCGGCGATCTCGCCGGCGATCGGCGAGGAGCCGCCGAAGTAGACCTGCGGGGTCTCGGTGGGCACCTGGTTGAGCGTGGCGTTGTCCACCGAGTGGTGCTTGCCGTTGAAGGTCACGGTCTCGCCGGCCCACAGGGCGCGGACGATGTGCAGGAACTCGCCGGCCGACTCGTAACGCTCCTCCTTGGTGGAGAAGTCGCCGAACATGCGCTGCTCGTGGTCCTCGCCGCCGACGACGACGTTGACCGCCAGGCGGCCGCCGGAGAGGTTGGCGAAGGTCCCGGCCATCTGCGCGCCGAGGAAGGGAGCCATCAGGCCGGGACGGAAGGCGACCAGGAACTTGAGCCGGTCGGAGACCTGGCTGAGCATCGCGGTGGTGACCCAGGCGTCCTCGCACCAGGCTCCGGTCGGGGTGAGCGCGGCCTCGAAGCCCAGCTGCTCGGCCGAGCGGGCAACCTGGCCCAGGTAGGGAACGCTGGCCGGACGCTGGGCGACCGTGGTGTCCACACCGTGGCCGCCACCGACGACCTGACGGCTGTCCCCGCCGTTGGTGGGAAGGAACCAGTGGAACTTGAGCGTGCTCATCTCTCTCCTCGTTCAGTGCTTCGGCGACCGGCGCTTCGGCGAAGCGGCCGCGACCCTTCGCGGGGCAACCCGTCAAAGTCTATGAGACTTATTGAGATTAGCGCCTCTGCTAGTTCAATCCGTCCACTCTGCGGAATTCGGTCGCACATCGGTGAAAGGTTCTGCCTTCCACCCACCGACGTCACCCTCGGCACGGAGCCCTAGATCTGGCCACTGCTGGGCGGGAAGGTCCCGTCGACGGCCCACCGCCCCAGGTGCTGGACCTTCCACGCCGCGGGGTCGTGCAGGGTGTGCGTCCGGGCGTTGCGCCAGTGCCGGTCCAGGTTGAGCCGCGCGGCGGCCGATCGGGTGCCGGACACCTCGAACAGGCGGTTGGCGGCGTCCACCGCGGCACGCGACGTGGCCACCCGGGCCGCGGCGAGGGCCAGGCTCGCCGCCGCCGCGCTCTCCTGCGTGAGGTCGGCGTCGGCGGCATCCACCGCGCGCGCGGCGACCGCCAGCAGGGCCTCGCCCGCACGCACCGAGAGCTCCAGCTCGCCGAAGGTCTGCACCACCAGCGGGTCGTCGGCATGGCGCTCCACCCCGGCGTCCGGGTGCGGGCGCGAGTACGTGGTCACGAAACGCGCCGCCTCCTCCAGTGCGGCGCGGGCGATGCCCGCGTCGATCGCGGCGTGCAGGGTCTGCGCGAACGAGCCGTACGTCTGGGGCCGCCCGTCGAAGGTCTCGTGGTAGCCGGTGATCCGCTGCCCGGGCACCCGCACGCCACTCAGACGCACGGTGCCGCTCGCAGTGGTGCGCTGACCCAGGCCGCCCCAGTCGTCGACCACCTCGACGCCGGTGTCGTCGCCCCGCACCCACGCGACGTGCAACGGCCCGTCCTCACCCAGGTGGGCGAGCACCGGGATCCAGTCCGCGTACAGCGCCCCTGTGGCGTAGCCCTTCACCCCGTCCAGCAGCCAGTCGCCGTCCGGGTCCGGACGGAGCGTGGTGCGAATGTCGCGCACGTGCTTGGTCCCGGTCTCCGACTGCGCGTTGCCGATCACCGCGCCGTGCAGCACGTCGGCGAAGAACGCCTCCTGCTGCTCCTCGGTGGCGGCCAGCCGCAGGGCGTTCACGTAGGCGAAGTGGCTCTGCGGGATCTGGCCCAGGTTCGGGTCGCCGACCGAGACCAGGCGGACCACCTCGGCCAGCACCTCCACCCCCAATCCGGTGCTGCACTGGTGCTGGGCCGACCCGTCGGTCGCTGAGCCGGTCATGGCGTCGAACAGCTTGAACGCCTCCTCGGCGATCGAGCCGACCGGCTCGTCGTCGACCGGCGGCGGAACCTCGTGTCCCTGCGCGGTCACGAGGCCTCGACCCGTTTCTTCAACCCCTTGAGGGCGGTGTCGATGATGACCTTCTCGGCCTTGCGCTTGAGCATGCCGAGCAGCGGCACCGACACGTCGACGGCCAGCTGGTAGGTGACCCGGGTCCGTGCCCCGTCGAGCGGCTCGAGGACATAGGCGCCGTCCATCGAGGTCAGCAT
>JAZQNT010000380.1:0-5975 GCA_045627505.1 Nocardioides sp. | reverse complement strand
AGTTGTCCCTCTCTATTGTCTTCCTAAGACCGCTTGGCCTCCGACTTCTTGAAACCTCTCAAGTCTTCTGCGCGTCCTTCGCGTGGACGACGTTCTTGAAGTCGAACTTCTTCATGTCGATCTCGTCCACCGTGAACGGCTTCGCCGTCTTCCAGCCGCCGCGCGTGTAGTCCGGGAAGTCCATCACCTCGGACGCGGCCAGCTCGGCGCGCAGGGCGGACGCCTCGCGGTCGGGGTAGCGGTTCAGTGTGAGGGCGGCCTCGCGGACGGCGTCGGCGATGTCGTCGGCAGCCGCTCGGGAGGGCCCGTAGGGGTTCTCGTTGGTGTTCAGCTGCACCGGGACGTCGATCTGCGGAGCACCGTAGGGCTCCTCCCCCACCAGCGCGTCGCGCAGCGGGGGCCAGGGAAGGGCGCTCATGCCTGGTCGCCGTTCCGGTCCGCGAAGCGAGCTCCCTCATTGTCCGCGAAGCGAGCTCCCTCATTGTCCGCGAAGCGGACGGTGACGGCCGCGCCGTGCCCGGGCAGGTCCTCGGCGTTCGCCAGGGTGACGACGTGGTCGGCGACCTCGCGCAGCGCGGACTCGGTGTAGGAGATCACGTGCACCGACTTGGTGAACGCGCGCACCGAGAGGCCGCTGGAGTGGCAGGCGCACCCGGCGGTGGGCAGGACGTGGTTGGAACCGGCGCAGTAGTCACCCAGGGAGACCGGGGCGAAGGAACCGACGAAGATCGCGCCGGCGTTGCGGACCCGGGCGGCCACGGAGTCCGCGTCTCGGGTGTGGATCTCGAGGTGCTCGGCGGCGTAGGCGTTGACCACGTCGAGGCCCTGCTCGAGGTCACGGACCATGACGATGCCGGACTGACGGCCCGAGAGCGCGGTGCGGATGCGCTCGGTGTGCTTGGTGGCCTCGGCCTGCTTCTCCAGCTCCACCACCACCGCCTCGGCGAGCTCCGGGGAGTCGGTGACCAGCACCGAGGAGGCCATCGGGTCGTGCTCGGCCTGGGAGATCAGGTCGGCGGCCACGAAGGCGGCGTCGGCGGAGTCGTCGGCCAGGATCGCGATCTCGGTCGGACCGGCCTCGGAGTCGATGCCCACGACGCCGCGCAGCTCGCGCTTGGCGGCGGCGACGTAGATGTTGCCCGGACCGGTGACCAGGTCGACGGGCTCGCACTCGCCGGCGCCGTGGGCGAACATCGCGATCGCCTGGGCGCCACCGACGGCGTAGACCTCGTCGACGCCGAGCAGTGCACAGGCCGCCAGGATCGTGGACTCGGGCAGGCCACCGTTGTGCTTCTGCGGCGGGGAGGCCAGCGCGATGGAGCCGACGCCCGCGACCTGGGCCGGGACGGCGTTCATCACCACGGAGCTGACCAGCGGGGCGAGGCCACCGGGGACGTAGAGGCCGACACGGTCGACCGGCACCTTGCGGTGGGTGACGACCGCACCCTCACCCAGCTCGGTGGTGACGTCCGACTCCAGCTCGGCGGCGCAGGTCAGGCGGAGGCGACGGATCGACTCCTCCAGGCCGGCACGCACGTCGGGGTCCAGCCCGGCGAGGGCCTCGGCCAGCGCCTCGACGGGGACGCGGATGTCGTTGAGCTCGACGCCGTCGAACTGCCGGGTGTACTCCAGGACGGCGTCGAGGCCGCGGGTGCGCACCGCCTCGATCACCGGGCGTACGGCATGGGTGGCCGCCTCGACGTCGAACTCGGCGCGAGGCACGCTCGCACGGTAGTCAACGGACGGCTCGGCGTCCCGGAGGTCGATTCGGCGGATCATGGCGCCATGATAGTTCGCCCCCGTCACGGCCCGGTCGCTCGGACCTGTGCTGGGCACGTACGTTTGCTCACGTGACCCCACGATCCGCGCGCCACCCGCTCTTCCCGCTGGGCTCCGTGCTCTTTCCCGGGCAGTCGGTCCCCCTGCGCGTCTTCGAGGACCGCTACCGGGCCATGGTGCGAGACCTGCTGGCCGTCGAGGACCCCGCGGAGCGGCTCTTCGTCAGCGTCGCCATCCGGGAGGGCTACGAGGTCGGCGAGTTCGGCGTGCAGTCGCTGTACCGGGTGGGGTGCACGGTGCAGCTGACCGACGTCGAGGCGACCCCGGACGGTGGGTACGAAGTGGTGGGCGTGGTGCGTGGGCGGTTCCGCACCGACCACGTGGAGTCCAACGAGGAGTACGCCGTGGTCACCGGTGAGCTTCTCGAGGACGCTGCGCCCGGCCGTGAGGACGCCGCCCTGGCGGTCGGTGCCCTCGACCGGTTCCGGCGCTACCGGGAGACGGTGAGCTCCTGGCGTGAGGTTCCCGAGCGGCTCCCGCTGCCCCGGGACCCTGAGTACCTGGCCTGGACGCTGGCCGCGATGACTCCCCTGCCCCTCCCGCAGCGTCAGGAGCTGCTGGAGGCCGACGGCACGGGAACGCGGCTGCGCCTGGTGTCGCAGCTGCTCGGCGAGGAGCTCCGGGCCATGACTGCCGTCCCGTCCCTCCCGGCCAGCGAGGTTGCCCGCACCCGCTGGTCACCGAACTGAGCCGCGCCCGAGGTGGGCACCGTCACTCCGGTTTGCCCGCGGCCCCAACGCCCGAGCGCCGACGCGAGCCACGACGCCGCGGCCCGCCGAGCCACAGCACCACCAGGCAGCCCAGCGCGGCGATGGCGGGCGCCAGCAGCGCGCTGCTGCCGAACGCTGCCGGCCACCACCCGGTGCTGGCAGCGGGAAGGTCCAGGCTCCCGCGCAGCGGTTCGAGGTCGCCCATGTTCGCGGCGGCCGCGTCCGCGTCGGCAGGGCCCAGCGCACGCCCCACCCACAGGGTGACCCGGGCAGCCAGCAGGGAGCCGACCGTGACCGCTGCCAACGTCACCAGCTCGTAGCCACGGGACAGCAGCCCCGCACCGATCCCGTAGACGAGGCCGTAGGCCAGGCCCACCGCGACGAACCAGATGGTGGCGTCGACGACGTGCACCGCCCCCTCCGCGTCGGGCAGCCACTTCCCCTGCCATGCGGCGCCGGTGGGCGGGGTCCAGAGCAGCTCCCAGGCCACTCCACCGAGCGCGCCGAGGACGAGACCGGCGAGCACCACCAACCCGGCCCGGAGGAGGGCCGGACCGACTTCGGGTCGACGCTCCCGGGCCCGGGCAGCAGGCTCGTCGTGGGCGCCCGTCAGGAACTCAGGCATCCCGGCCCCAGGAGTTGCTTGAGGTCGGCGAAGAGCGCAGAGCTCGGCGTGACCCGGAGCCTGTCGTCCAACTTCATCACCCGGGTGCTGGTGCGCATCTGCAGCCGCAGCCGGACCTCGGTCATGCCGGGGTGGGAGGCGAGCACGTCGCGCAGCCCCTCGACCACCGGCTGGGTGCACCGCGTGGCCGGCAGGGAGAGCACCACCGGACCGGAGGGGCCGTCGCTGATGTCGGGCAACGACACCTCCTGGCCCCGCAGCTCGGGCTGCTCCTTGTCGCGCGACAGCTGCCCCTTGACCCGGATGATCGCGTCCTGCTGCAGGTGCGGAGCAGCCAGCTGGTAGGAGCTGGGGAAGAGCAGCACCTCGATGGCACCCTCGAGGTCCTCCAGGGTGAGCGTGGCCCACGGGTCGCCCCGTTTGGTGATCTTGCGCGCCACCTGGGTGACCAGTCCCGACACGGTCACCGTCTGCCCGTGCGGACGTTCCTCGTCGGTGAGCAGAGAACCGATGGTCGCATCGGTGCCGTTGGACAGCACGTGCTCGAGCCCCATCAGCGGGTGGTCGGAGACGTAGAGGCCGAGCATGTCTCGCTCGTGGCTCAGCTTCGTCATCTTGTCCCACTCGTCGATCTCGGGGATCGTCACGGTCACACCGAAGCCGCCGCCGTCGTCGTCGTCCCCGAGGCCGGCGAAGAGGGAGTCCTGCCCGATGGCCTCATTCTTCTTGATGTCGACGTACTGGTCCACGGCTGTCTCGTGGATGGTCACCAGCGCCCGGCGGCAGTGGCCCATGTCGTCGAACGCACCGGCCTTGATGAGCGAGTCGATGACGCGCTTGTTGCACGACTGGGCGGGCACCTTGGCGAGGAAGTCGTTGAAATCGGTGAACCGGCCCTTCTCCTTGCGCGCCGCGATGATCCCGTCCACCACGTTCCCGCCGACGTTGCGCACCGCGGTGAGCCCGAAGCGGATGTCGGTGCCCACGGCGGTGAAGTTGAAGGCGGATTCGTTGACGTCAGGCGGGAAGACCTTGATCTTCATCCGACGGCACTCGTTGAGGTAGAGCGCCATCTTGTCCTTGTCGTCCTTGACGGAGTTGAGGAGCGCGGCCATGTACTCGGTCGGGTAGTTCGCCTTGAGGTAGGCGGTCCAGTACGTGATGACGCCGTACGCGGCCGAGTGCGACTTGTTGAACGCGTAGTCGGAGAACGGGAGCAGGATCTCCCACAGGGTGGTGATCGCCTCCTGCGGGTACCCGCGGTCGAGCATGCCCTTCTGGAAGCCGGCGTACTGCTTGTCCAGCTCGGACTTCTTCTTCTTGCCCATCGCGCGGCGCAGGTTGTCTGCGGCGCCCAGGGTGAAGCCCGCCAGCACCTGGGCGATCGCCATGACCTGCTCCTGGTACACGATCAGGCCGTAGGTCTCTCCGAGCACCGGCTCGAGGGCCTCCGCGAGCGCGGGGTGGATCGGATCGATCGGCTCGCGACCGTTCTTGCGGTGCGCGTACTTGTTGTGCGAGTCCGCACCCATCGGCCCCGGGCGGTACAGCGCGGAGACGGCCGTGATGTCGGCGAACTTGTCCGGCTGCATCGAGCGGAGCAGGGCGCGCATGCCCTGGGAGTCGAGCTGGAAGACGCCGAGCGTGTCTCCCCGGCCGATCAGGTCGTAGGTGGGTCGGTCGTCGAACCCCAGCTCCTCGAGCACCACCTTCTCGCCTCGGTTGGCCTCGATGTTTGCGACCGCGTCCTCGAGGATGCGGAGGTTCGACAGACCCAGGAAGTCCATCTTGACCAGGCCCAGGGACTCGCACATCGGGTAGTCGAACTGGGTGATGACGGCCCCGTCCTGGGGGCGGGCCATGATCGGGACCACGTCGATCAACGGCTCCGAGGACATGATCACGCCGGCCGCGTGCACACCCCAGTTGCGGATCTGACCCTCCAGACCGAGGGCGGTCTGGTAGATCGTGCGCACGTCGGGGTCCTGCTCGTAGAGCGCCCGGAACTCCTGACCGTCGTTGTAACGCTTGTGCTCGGAGTTGAACAGGTCCTTGAGCGGCACGCCCTTGCCCATGATGTCAGCGGGCAGGGCCTTGGTGATCCGGTCACCGATCGCGAACCCGTGGTCGAGGACGCGCGCGGCGTCCTTGATCGCGGCCTTGGCCTTCAGCCGTCCGAAGGTGGCGATCTGGGCGACGCGTTCGGAGCCGTACTTCTCGGTGACGTACTGGATGACCTCACCACGGCGGGCGTCGTCGAAGTCGATGTCGAAGTCGGGCATCGAGGGACGCTCGGGGTTCAGGAAGCGCTCGAAGAAGAGGCCGTGCTCGAGCGGGTCGAGGTCAGTGATGCGCAGCGCGTACGCGGCGATCGAGCCGGCACCGGAACCACGGCCGGGACCGACGCGGATGCCGTTGTCCTTCGACCACTGGAATGGAGCGCTCGGAGGTCCTCGTAAAGGAAGTCGTCAAGAACTTCCCGGAATACCAGAAGACGGCCCAGGAGATATTCCCCGACATCAAGTTCGAAGAGACGACTGAGGAGTGATCATGCAGACCGTTACACCTGAAATCGCGAAGTCAATGGCGTCTTCCAGTTGGATCAGGAAGATGTTCGAGAAGGGCCTTGAGCTGAAGCGTGAGTTCGGCGAGGACTCTGTCTGCGACTTTTCCCTTGGCAATCCAGACGTTCCGCCGCCCGCTGCGGCCAAGCCCGCGCTTGAGCGCATCGCCTCTGCCGCCGTACGGCCCCTCGGCCTCGGCTATTGTCCGAACGCGGGCATTCCAGCTGTGCGCGAAAC
>JAZQNT010000379.1:0-4449 GCA_045627505.1 Nocardioides sp. | reverse complement strand
AGGGCGTTCCGGGAGAGGGCGTTCCGGGAGAGGGCTACCCGGGACAGGGCCAGCACCCACCAGGCGAGGAGAACCGGAACGGCGAGCACCACCAGGAGGTTGCTGGAGGCAGCCGCCCCGACGTCGCCGTCGGTCAGCAGGTGCACCGCACGCAGCCCGCCACACCCCGGGCAGGAGAACCCCAGCAGAGCAGCCGGACACACGCCCCAACTGCCCGGACGGTGGGGGTCACGCAGGTGCAGCGCCAGGGCCGCTGCCGCCACCCCCAGGGCAGGAACGACGACGGGGATCCACGGGCGCAACCGCGCGTGGATCCCCGTCACGTCGTCACCGACCGATGGCTGGCTCAGTTGTAGCCCATCTTCGCCATGACCAGGAAGAGCGGGAGGGCAACGAGGCCCAGCACGACGCCGACCCAGAAGAGGGTCAGGCTGACCGGGCTCAGCATCAGGGCGACGCTGCCGATCACGAAACCGAGCATCGCCACCGCCACCGCGGTCCAAGCAGCGGGAGTGTTGCCGTGGTTCTCAGCCATGTGTTGCGCTCCAAGTTCTGGTGTGGATCAATTCCTGCGCCCAGTCTAGTGCGCCCCGCCCCACGGGTGTGCTTCAGGTCGGGTCCTGTCCCCGGTCCAACGCCTTCCACAGGTCCGTGGGATCCATCTGCGTCAGGTCCTCCGACGCGGCCTGCGCCTCTGCCTCGGCCCGGGCAGCCGGGTTGTCGTAGCGCGTGCCCATCGCCGGCCACCTGGTCACGCGGACCACTGCGACGGCGGAGGCGAGCAACGTCAGCACCGCACCCACCAGCGCGAGGTGGAACCACGGCGTCCAGGACAGGGCGACGTCGCTCCCGAAGCCGTAGCTGTCCACCCGGTCCGCGACCTTGTCCTGCATCTCGGCCGCTGCCTGGGCCCAAGCACCCAACGCCGCCACGGGGGCGATGATCCCCAGCAGCGCGGCGGCTCGACGCCAGCGGCCCCGGGTCACCAGCAGCGCACCCCACGCGGCCAGCGCGACCAGACCCATCGCGCCCGCCAGCGGGGCCTGGGCGAGGCCGGGGTGGGCGTCGAGGAAGATGCCGAGGGTGCCCTCCTGGGCACCCCCGGTGCAGAAGGAGAGCCAGTCGCGGTGGCCCGCGACGGCGAGCAGCGCAGCGCCGACCAGGCCCAGCACCAGGGTGGGCCCGAAGAGCCGGTCGCGTCGCTTCAGGTCCTTCGGTTCCCGCACGGGCTCCGCGGTGGACCGTCCTGGGGCATCCCCCGCGTGCGCGGCGTCACTCACGGTGCTCACCACCCGGGGTCGCCAGGTCCACCAGCACGTCGGCGTCGAAGCAGGTCCGGTCCCCGGTGTGGCAGGCCGCACCCACCTGGTCGACCTGCAACAGGATGGTGTCCTTGTCACAGTCCAGCGCCACCGACTTCACCCACTGGTAGTGCCCGGAGGTGTCGCCCTTCACCCAGTACTCGTTGCGGCTGCGGGACCAATAGGTGCCCCGCCCGGTGGTCAACGTCAGGTGCAGCGCCTGGTCGTCCATCCACCCGAGCATGAGCACCTCACCCGTGTCGTACTGCTGGACGACGGCGGGAACCAACCCGTCGGCGGAGCGCTTGAGGCGGGCGGCAATGGTCGGGTCGAGATCACTCACTCCACCAGTATCCCCCGCCGGCACAGGCCGGGGCGGATCGGTGCGACCCGCGGGCACGTCGGGACCCCAGCCGTGCGTCCGACGGCCGCGGGGTCAGCGTCCGTGCTGGGCCATCCAGGAGGCGTGCAACCGGGCGTAGGTGGTGCCCGGCTGGGCTGCCAGCTCGGCGTGCGGCCCGCGCTGGACCACCCGTCCGGCGTCGACCACCACCACCTCGTCCGCCTGCTCGGCGGTGCTGAGCCGGTGCGCGATGGTGACCGAGGTGCGGCCGGACATCAACCGCTCCAGGGCCCGACCGATCCGCATCTCCAGCTCCGGGTCGACCGCGCTGGTGGCCTCGTCCAGCACCAAGAGGTCAGGATCCGCCAGCCGGGCGCGCAGCAGCGCCACCAGCTGCCGCTCCCCCGCGGAGAGCGACTCCCCCCGCTGGCCCACCCTGGTGCCGAGGCCGCCGGGCAGCCCGGCGATCCAGTCGGCAAGCCCGAGCTCGTCCGCTGCGGAGAGGATCTCGTCGTCGGAGACCTCCGGTCGGCCGTAGCGGACGTTGGCCGCCAGCGTGTCGTCGAACAGGAACCCCTCCTGCGGGACCAGCACCACGCTCCGCCGCAACGAGGCGTTGCGCACCCGACGTGCGTCGACGCCGTCGAGCAGCACGGCCCCGTTGGACGGGTCCATCAGCCGGGTCAGCAGCTTGGCGAAGGTGGACTTGCCGGATCCGGTCTCCCCGACCACCGCCACCCGGGTGCCGGCGGCGACGTGCAGGGACACGTCGTCCAGGACGGTGTCCCCTCCGGGGTAGGCGAAGCTGACGTCGCGGAACTCCACGTCGATCGGGCCGCGCGGCAGGTCAACGCCGTCGTCTCCGGGCTCCTCGACGTCGGCCGGGGTCTCCACCAGGCCGATCACCCGACGCCAGGAGACCACCGCGTTCTGCGCGTCAGTGATGATCTGGGTGCCCATCTGCACCGGCCCGACGAAGAGCGTGACGAGGAAGGCGAAGGCCAGCACCTCTCCGGCCGTGAGTCGTCCGGCCAGGCCCAGCAGCACGCCGATCACCAGCACCCCGGCGTTGGCCAGACCGGCGGAGATGCCGCCCAGGGAGAAGGAGAAGACGGTGAACTTCTGGGCCCGGGTGCTTGCCGCCTTGAACGCGTCCACGGCCGTGTCGATCCGGTCCTGGGTGCGGTCGGCCACCGCGTAGGAGCGGACCACCGAGGCACCGACCACGGGCTCGGAGACGGCGGAGAGCATGACGCCCGCCTGCTGACGGACCGTGCCGTAGGCCTCGGAGAGCTTGCGCTGGAACCAGCGGATGGAGATGAACAGCGGCGCGAAGCAGATCCACACCACCAGGCACAACTGCCAGGAGTAGACGGCCATCACCACCGTGGCCACCAGCACCTGTCCGACGGAGATCACCAGGAGCAGGCCGCCGAAGACCAGGAACTGGCTGATCTGGTCAACGTCGCTCGTGACCCGCGAGACCAGGGCGCCGCGGCGCTCGGACGACTGGGTGAGCAGCGACAGGTCGTGGACGTGCCTGAACGCCTTGATCCGCAGCCCGGCCAACCCCCGCTCGCTCACCCGGAAGAGCCGGCTGGTCATGAGGTACTGCGCACAACTGGTGACGACCAGCCCGGCGAAGGCCACCAGGCCCATCCGCAGCACGAACCCGGCGTCCGCCCCGTCCCCGGAGAGCCCCTTGTCGAGGGTCTGCTGCACGGAGATGGGGACGACGACCTGACCGACCGCCGCGATCAGGGCCAGGGCGAAGGTGACCCAGATGCCGTCCAGCAGTTCGGGGCTCAGCCGCAGGCCCCGCCTGATCGTCTCCACCGCCCCGATCTCCTCGCCTGCGTCGGTGCCGGTGGAGCCGGGGCGGGCGGCCCCCATGGATCCCGGTCGCGTACTCATGCCTGGTCCTCCTCGTAGGCGTTGACCAGTCGGGCGTAGGCCTCGTTGCGGGCTAGGAGCTCGGTGTGCGGACCGCGGTCGACCACGGTCCCCCCGGCGAGGTGCAGCACCTCGTCCGCCAGGCCGATGGTGGCCTTGCGGTACGCGACGACGACCAGGGTGGTCCCCTGACCTCCCCCGTGGGCGGCGGTCGAACGGCGCAGGGAGGCCAGGATCCGGGCCTCCACCTCGGGGTCGACCGCGCTGGTCGCGTCGTCCAGCACCAGCAGGCGCGGACGGCGGACCAGGGCGCGGGCCAGCGAGATGCGCTGACGCTGACCGCCAGACAACGAGGTGCCCCGCTCCCCCAGCGGCGTGTCGAGACCCTGCGGCAGGGACTCCACGAACTCCTCGGCCTGCGCCACCCGCAGGGCCGCGCGGACCTCGTCCTCGGAGAAGTCACCCCCCAGAGTGACGTTGCCCCGCACCGTGTCGTCGAACAGGAAGGCGGTCTGCGGCACCACCGCGACGACCGTGGCCAGCTCTCCCTCCGCCAGGTCGCGGAGGTCGACGCCCGTGCGCGGCGCCGTCAGCGGGAGGCCGAAAGATTGCCCGTCGCCCACTTGTCTCCCTCCACGTGGCGTGCTAACAGCGAACTCCCAGAAATATGCGCAAACATGGATGGTGAACCTACTGACGATCGCCCAGCCCGTTCCGTGCAAAGCCGCACGGTTCCGGGGGGCAGAAACACGTTACGAAGGGAGGAAGACCGTGACGGGGACTCTTGACGGCGCTGCTGAAGCATCCGCGGTGACTGACTGGGTGCGTCCGACCTGGCAGGAAGTGGTGGAGACCCACTCTGCCAAGGTGTACCGGCTGGCCTACCGGCTGACCGGCAACAAGCACGACGCC
>JAZQNT010000378.1:0-11713 GCA_045627505.1 Nocardioides sp. | reverse complement strand
CGGGGTGCCCGTGCCGGAGTCAACGATTCGACCTCGGGGTCGATACCCTGATCGCTCCGGGGTCGGCAGCCAGCCGACCCGCACTGCAGCAGGAGTGAACAACCGTGGCCAAGGCCCCCGCATCGATCGTCGACACCGTCGTCTCCCTCGCCAAGCGCCGAGGGTTCGTGTTCCCGTGCGGCGAGATCTACGGAGGCACCCGCTCCGCCTGGGACTACGGCCC
The DNA here is from genome assembly GCA_045627505.1 of Nocardioides sp. Taxonomy (GTDB): domain Bacteria; phylum Actinomycetota; class Actinomycetes; order Propionibacteriales; family Nocardioidaceae; genus Nocardioides. The sequence goes on along the minus strand of JAZQNT010000378.1, from coordinate 11,490 downwards.
GCTGGGTGTGGAGCTCAAGGAGAACATCAAGCGCCAGTGGTGGAAGGCGATGGTGCAGGGCCGCGAGGACGTCGTCGGGCTCGACTCCTCGATCATCCTGCCCCGCGAGACCTGGGTTGCCTCCGGTCACGTGGCCACCTTCAACGACCCGCTGACCGAGTGCCTCTCCTGCCACAAGCGCTTCCGCGCCGACCACCTCCAGGAGGCGTACGCGGAGAAGAAGGGCATCGAGAACCCGGACGACGTGCCGTTGACGGAGGTTGCCTGCGCCAACTGCGGCACCCGCGGCCAGTGGACCGAGCCCAAGGAGTTCTCGGGCATGCTCAAGACCCACCTCGGTGTCCTCGAGGACGAGTCGGGGCTGCACTACCTCCGCCCCGAGACCGCGCAGGGCATCTTCCTGAACTTCGCCAACGTCGTCACCGCCTCGCGCAAGAAGCCGCCGTTCGGCATCGCCCAGATCGGCAAGTCGTTCCGCAACGAGATCACCCCCGGAAACTTCATCTTCCGCACCCGTGAGTTCGAGCAGATGGAGATGGAGTTCTTCGTCAAGCCCGGCGAGGACGACGAGTGGCACAAGTACTGGATCAACGAGCGCCTGAACTGGTACGTCGACCTCGGCGTCAACCCGGACAACCTGCGCCTCTTCGAGCACCCGCTGGAGAAGCTGTCGCACTACTCCAAGGGCACCACTGACATCGAGTACCGCTTCCGCTTCGCCGGTTCGGAGTGGGGCGAGCTCGAGGGCATCGCCAACCGCACCGACTTCGACCTGTCGACGCACGCCAAGCACTCGGGCGCCGACCTGCGCTACTACGACCAGGCCAGCGACGAGCGCTACACCCCGTACGTGATCGAGCCGGCAGCCGGCCTGTCGCGCTCGCTGATGACCTTCCTCGTCGACGCGTACACCGAGGACGAGGCGCCCAACACCAAGGGTGGCGTCGACAAGCGCGTCGTGCTCAAGCTCGACCCGCGCCTGGCCCCGGTCAAGATCGCCGTGCTGCCGCTCTCGCGCAACTCCGACCTCTCGCCCAAGGCCAAGGACCTGGCGGCCGAGCTGCGTCGCAACTGGAACGTCGAGTTCGACGACTCCGGCGCCATCGGTCGCCGTTACCGCCGTCAGGACGAGATCGGCACGCCGTTCTGCGTCACGGTCGACTTCGACACCCTCGAGGACAACGCCGTGACCGTGCGTGAGCGCAACACGATGAACCAGGAGCGCGTCTCCCTCGACGGCATCTCGCAGTACTTCGCCGCGAAGCTGCTGGGCTGCTGACCCACCTTCCGCACGACGGGCCCAGCGCCCGCTGATCGCCAGCCCCCACCCGCTCCCGGGTGGGGGCTGGCGTCGCTCCGCAGGGTTGGCCCGTCGCTCCAGCGGGGTCGGCGCGTGGCGGCAGCAGGAGGTGGGACGCCGCACCCGGGGTGCACCTGATTTGGGCCACCCCCCAGAGCGGCGGACAATGGCTGCATGGTTGATGCTCCGCCCGTTGCCCTGCCGACCGAGCTCGTGCTCGGCAACGTCCGCGTCGACACCCCCGTGGTGCTCGCGCCGATGGCCGGCATCACCAACGCCGCCTACCGCAGGCTCTGCGCCGAGCAGGGGGCCGGCCTCTACGTCTGCGAGATGATCACCTCGCGCGGCCTGGTCGAGGGTGACGAGCAGACCAAGCGCATGCTCGTCTTCGACGACCTGGAGACCACACGCTCGGTCCAGCTGTACGGCACCGACCCCAAGTACGTCGGCGAGGCCGCGGAGATCCTGTGCAACGAGTACGGCGTCGCGCACGTCGACCTCAACTTCGGTTGCCCCGTGCCGAAGGTCACCCGCAAGGGTGGTGGTGGTGCGCTGCCGTGGAAGCGCGGGCTGCTCGCGGAGATCCTCGAGTCGGCGGTCAAGGCCACCGAGAAGTACGGCGTCCCGCTGACGATCAAGACCCGCAAGGGCCTCGACGACGACCACATCACCTACCTCGACGCCGGGCGCATCGCCCAGGAGTCCGGGGTCACCGCCATCGCGTTGCACGGCCGGACCGTGGAGCAGGCCTACTCCGGCGAGGCCGACTGGGAGTCGATCGCCCGCCTGGTCGACCACGTGGACATCCCGGTGCTGGGCAACGGTGACATCTGGGAGGCCGCCGACGCCGTGCGCATGGTGCAGCAGACCGGCGCCGCGGGTGTCGTCGTGGGCCGCGGCTGCCTGGGTCGGCCCTGGCTGTTCCGTGACCTCGCGGCCGCGTTCTCCGGGTCGCCGGTCGAGACCGTGCTCCCGACCCTGGGAGAGGTGGCCGTGATGATGCGCCGCCACGCCGAGCTGCTCTGCGAGCTGATGGGGGAGGAGAAGGGCTGCAAGGAGTTCCGCAAGCACGTCTCCTGGTACCTCAAGGGCTTCCGTGCTGGCGGCCCGCTGCGGCACAGCCTGGCCTTGGTGGACACGCTGGGCCAGTTGGACTCCCTGCTTGCCGACCTGGACCCGCACGAGCCCTTCCCGGCCTCGGAGCTGGGCGCGCCGCGCGGACGGCAGGGTGCTCCCCGCAAGCGGGTGGTGCTTCCGGAGGGGTGGCTCGACGACTCGGACGGCCGTGGCCTGTACGCGCTGGAGGACGCCGGCGAGGCCTCGGGCGGATGACCGGTCAGCGATCCGTCGCGTAGGACGTCGCCCACATCCCGGGGTTTCGGCGCCGCATCTGTGCGAGACTTCCCACCCTGCCCCTTCCCCCGAGGGTGCCGCCCACGAAGCAACTGCAAAGGATCAGCGCTGTGGCACAGCACCGCCACAAGCGGGACACCAATGCCCGCACCGGTCTCACGACCTTGTTCCGCCCCCAGGAACGCCCCACCCCCGGCAAGAGGGCGCTCGCCCGACCCACCAGACGCCCCGCACGCATCGTGGCGCCCCTGGCCCTGCTCGCGACCGCCTCTGCGGTGACGCTGGGACTGGTCAGCGGCGACGAGACGAGTGGGGAGCGTCCGCTGGCAGGGAGCGGGATCACCCCGTCGGTCGACGTGGCCGAGCGCGACGCCACGGTGAGCCGCTCCGGTTCCCGCTCGGCAGAGGCCTCCGCTTCGGCTGCGGCGGCGAAGGCGGCCGAGGCAGCGAAGGCTGCAAAGGCCGCGAAGGCCAAGGCGGCTCGGGCCGAGACCACGGCGGAGGCTGCGGCCGAGGCGCGTGTGCTCAAGGAGCGCGAGAAGGCCGCGAGGGCGAAAGCGGCCACTGCGGCTGCCGTGAAGGCGGCCGACACCGCGATGTGGGCCGAGACCGACCTCAACCTCTGGTCCGGTCCCGCAGCGTCCGCGAAGAAGGTCGGCCTGCTCGAGGAGGGCGACAAGGTGCTGGTCACCGGTCGGAAGGCGGAGGGCCGCACCGAGGTCGTGGTCGCCGGTCGCTCGCGCTGGGTGACCAGCGGACACCTCAGCGCGGAGAAGCCGTCGGCGTCCGCCTCCGGTGTGGGTGGCACCTGCTCCAACGGCAGCAGTGTTCCCGCCGGCCTGGACGCGAGCATCGCGGAGATCCACCGTGCCGTCTGCGCCCGGTGGCCCGCGATCACCGACTACGGGACCACGCGCAACGACGGCGAGCACGCCCAGGGGCGCGCCATCGACATCATGGTGAGCGGTGCGACCGGGTGGGAGATTGCCGACTACCTGCGGGCCAACGCGTCCGCGCTCGGGATCGAGTACCTGATCTACGCGCAGAAGATCTGGTCGGTCGAGCGCGGCGCTGAGGGATGGCGGGCCATGTCCGACCGGGGCTCGGCCACGGCCAACCACTACGATCACGTCCACGTCACCGTCTGGTGAGCACCCTGCCTGCCCCTGGTACCGCCCGCCCCGCCCTCACCCACCTGAGCTCGCGGGATGCCCTGGTCCTGGTGGCGTGTGGTGGCGCGCTGGGCACCTTCGCCCGGTGGCTACTGGCCGCGGTGCTCGGCAGTACCGACGGGCTGAGCGCCGGCGTGGTGATGGCGAACGTGATCGGCGCCGGAGGGTTGGGATACCTCCAGTCCCGGCTCCAGGCGTCGACGCTGGACCAGGTCCGAGGCGAGCGGCTGACGCTCTTCCTGGGCGTCGGGGTCCTGGGCGGGTTCACCACCTACAGCACGCTGGCCGTGCACGGCGCGGTCCTGCTGGACGGTGGCGCCTGGTGGACGGCCCTGTGGCACGTCGTGGCGCAGGTGGCGATCGGCCTCGGCGCCGCGGTGCTGGGGCTGGTGGCAGGCAGTGGCCGGGACTTCCGCGGGGGCAGGCGATGAGCGCGGTGCTCGACCTGTTCCTGGTCATGCTCACCTGCCTGGCCGGTGGCGCCGGCGCTGCCGCGCGCTGGTGGTGCGACACCTCTGTGCAGCGGGTGACCGGGGGGACGCGGCACTGGGGCACCTTCGTCGTCAACGTGGTGGGCAGCTTCCTGCTGGGCCTCCTCGCGGGCATGCTCGGGGGAGACGGCTCGTCGGGAGCGGTGGCGCAGGTGATCGGGCTCGGGCTGCTGGGCGGGTACACGACTTTCAGCGCCTCGGCCCTCCAGAGCGTCCGCGTCGCGGGCGCCGAGGGGGTCGGCGCCGGACTCTCCCACGCTGGCGGCACCGCCCTTGCCTGCGTGGTGGCCGCGCTCTGCGGCCTCCAGCTCGGCTGAACTCGGCGTTCTGACGGCGTCCTGACGGGGTCCGGAACCCGGGTCCCCGGCGACGTCGGTGGCCGCGGGTAGCCTCGCCGGTGATGGAGAACCTCTACGACGACGCCGCCCGTGAACGGCTGGTGCCCGAACCGCCCAAGCGGGTGGACGCACCGGTGCGGCTGGCCTTCGAACGTGACCGGGCCCGTGTGGTGCACGCGGCCTCCACCCGCCGCCTCGCGGCCAAGACCCAGGTGATGGGACCGCAGTCCGACGACTTCGTCCGCAACCGGCTCACGCACAGCCTCGAGGTGGCCCAGGTGGCCCGCGACGTCGCCCGGGCAGTGGGGTGCCACCCCGACCTCGCCGAGACCGCTGCGCTGGCCCACGACCTCGGACACCCTCCCTTCGGGCACAACGGCGAACGGGTGCTCGACGAGCTGGCCGCGTCGTGCGGTGGGTTCGAGGGGAACGCCCAGACCCTGCGCATCCTCACCCGTCTGGAGTCGAAGACCTTCGACGCCGAGGGGAGGAGCGTCGGGCTCAACCTGACCCGCGCCACCCTGGACGCCTGCACCAAGTACCCGTGGGGGCGGGCGGAGGCTGACCCGCCCGGCGGAGTGCACGGCGACGGCACCCCGCGCACGGGGGTGAAGTTCGGCGTGTACGACGACGACCGGCGCGTGTTCGAGTGGATGCGGACCTCGGAGGTGGGTCGGGAGAAGTGCTTCGAGGCGCAGGTCATGGACCTGGCCGACGACGTGGCGTACTCGGTGCACGACGTCGAGGACGGCATCGTCGCGGGCAAGATCGACCTGAGGCGTCTCGACCGGGACGCGGTGCGCGACTCGGTCCGCGCGTGGTACCTGCCCGAGGCGCCGGACGAGCTGCTCGACGCGGTGCTCGACGACCTGCTGGCGATGGGATCCTGGCCGGTGGCCCCCTACGACGGGACCCGGCGAGCGCTCGCCGCGCTGAAGAACCTGACCAGCGACTTGGTGGGCCGGTTCTGCGGGGCGGTGCAGGAGGCAACGTTCGCCTCGGGGGAGGGCCCGTTCGTCCGCTACCGGGCACGGCTGGTCGTGCCGGAGCGCACCGTCGCCGAGATGTCGGTGCTCAAGGGGATCGCTGCCCACTACGTCATGAACAGCGACGACCGGGTCGCGCTGATGGCCCGGCAGCGCGACCTGTTGGGCGAACTGGTCGAGGGGCTGGCGCGCCGCGGCCGGGACGCGCTCGATCCTGACTTCGCCCAGGACTTCGACGCTGCGGGCGACGACTCCGCCCGTCTGCGCGTGGTGATCGACCAGGTGGCCTCGCTCACCGACGCGAGCGCGGTGCGTCGGCACGCCGGGCTGGTCCGGACGACCTCACGCCAGCGGTAGGTCTGGGGGTACTGCCTAGCCGTCCACGGGTGAGGGGAGCCGGGGGTCGGCGCGGTGCGAGCGGAGGTGGCGGGTCACGGCGATCGCAGCCGCCAGCCCGCCCCGGTTGCCCCCGATCGTGCTGGCGCTCGGGCCGTATCCCACCAGCTGGACCCGAGGGTCGGCGGCGGCGGTGGTGGTGCTCTGCGGACCGTTCGGGCCGGGCAGCAGGGCGATGCCGCCGTGGGGCGTCCGCAGTCCCAACGGCGCCAGGTGCTGGGTGGCCGGCCGGAACCCGGTGGCCCACAGCACCACGTCCACGGGTTCGAAGGTGCCGTCCGCCATGCGCAGCCCATGGTGTTCCAACGCGGTGAACATGGGGTGCCGTCGGTAGGCGCCCAGGGCGGCCGCCTGCTGTTCCTGGGGACGGAGACGCAGGCCGGTCACGCTGACCACGCTGGTGGGAGGTAGCCCCGCCACCACGCGCTGCTCCACGCGGCGCACGACCTCCGAGCCGTTGAACGGCTCGTCCGCGTCGGCCCAGGTGGGCTCCCGGCGCGTGAACCAGAGGGTGTCGGTCACCGGGGCGATCTCGCCGAGCAGCTGGACCGCGCTGGCTCCCGCGCCCACCACGGCGACCCGCCTGCCGACGAACTCCTGCGCTCCCCGGTAGCCGGCGGTGTGCAGTTGGAGGCCGGCGAAGCGGTCCTGGCCGGGGAAGCTCGGGACGAACGGCCGGTTCCACGTGCCCGTGGCATTCACCAACGTGCGGGCCCACCAGGTACGTGAGGTTCGAGGGCTCTCCTCCGTCCCCAACCCCACGGTCGCCGTCACCCGGAGCAGTTCGCCGGCCCGGTGCACGGCGACCACGCGGACCGGCCGCAGCACCTCCACGCCCAGGCGTTGCTCGTACTGCCCGAACCACGCTGGGACGACCAGGTTGGCGCGCTCGGGGCCACGACCAGGCGCCGGGGCGTCGGGGAGATCGGCCACCCCGTGCACGCCGTCCATGGTCAGGGAGTCCCAGCGATGCTGCCAGGCCCCACCGGGGGCGTCGTTCGCGTCCAGCACCACTGCCCGTACGCCGCGACGCTCGAGGTGGTGCGCGGCGGAGAGGCCGGCCTGCCCCGCTCCGATGACGACGGTGTCCCAGATCTCGTCGGTCAGGGTCGGGCGCTGCGGAGGCGGGGACGTCACGTCCGTCCCAACCACGGGGAGGAACGTTTCATGCCCGGTCCCCGGCGGTGTGGCCCGCGCCGGAACAGACCGCGCCGGAACAGACCACGCTGGAACAGACCGCGCTGGAACAGACCGGGCTCACCGGTCGATGTCGACGGGCTCCGCGCCCGGGACGATCTGGTCCTCGGAGTTCTCCTGCCGGATCTCGCGGGCCTCGGTGATCTGCTCGTGCCTGGTCTGTGCGGCCTTCGCCACGCCGCGGGCATCGCGCAGGGGGAGCTGCACCTGGGTCTCGGCCGCGATCCCCCGGGCCAGCTGCTCCATGCGTTGCACCTCGGTGTTGAGCTGGGCGCCGAGCAGCAGCACCACGTTCATGATCCACAGGAAGAGCAGCGCCACCGCCACCCCGGCCAGCGAGCCGTAGGTCTTGTCGTAGGAACCAAAGTTCGAGACGTAGAAGGAGAAGCCGACGGCAGCCACCAGACCCGTGACGAGGGTGAGGAGGGTGCCGGGGGAGAACCACCCGAACCGGGGCTGCTGCACGTTCGGCGTGGACCAGTGGAGCAGCGCCACCAGGAACAGCACCAGCAGGGCCAGGGCCGGCCACCGCACGACGCTCCAGACGGTGACGGCCGTGTCCCCGAGGCCGAGCGCGTCGCCGACGGAGCGGGCGAGCTCTCCGGAGATCGCCAGCGTGACGCAGGCCAGCGCCAGGACCAGGACGGCCGTGAGCGTGAGCAGGAGCATCTGGGGACGCAGCTTCCACGCCGGACGCCCCTCCTCGACCTCGTAGATGCGGTTGCGGGCCCGGGAGAAGGCGTTGACGTAGGCCGAGGCCGACCAGAGGGCCCCGGTCAGTCCGACGGCCAGCGCGACGCCGGTGGCCCGCGAGGAGGCCAGGTCGCGGATCACCGGTTCGACCGTCTCCAGCACGTCTGGGCTCACCAACGGCGTGATCACCTCGAGGATGGTGTCCATCGAAGCCTCCGCCCGGCCCACCACGCCGAGCAGCGCGGTGAGTGCGACCACGGTGGGGAAGATGGCCATCACCGAGTAGTACGTGAGCGCCGCCGCCAGGTCGGCGCACTGGTGCCGGTTGAACTCCGTCCACGTGCGCTTGAGCACGTAGGTCCGCGAGGTGCGGGGCTCGTTCACCGCGGGCTCCTCTCCGTCCGACGGTCCCGCCCCCGTCCGGGGCCGGTCGTGGGTGTGGACCACGTCTCCTCCGGGGCGGAAGGGGAGTTCCCAGTGGCGCCCCGGACACAATGTAGCCACGTACACTCGCCCACGTGACCACCGGCCGCATCCGTGAGGAAGACATCGCTGAGGTGCGCGAGAAGGCGCGCATCGACGACGTCGTCTCCGAGTACGTGACGTTGCGCCGGGCCGGGGGTGGCTCGATGAAGGGCCTCTGTCCGTTCCACGACGAGCGTTCCCCCTCCTTCCACGTCACCCCGGCGCGCGGCTTCTTCCACTGCTTCGGGTGTCAGGAGGGCGGTGACGTCATCTCCTTCCTGATGAAGATCGACGGTCTCTCCTTCTCCGAGTCGGTCGAGCACCTGGCCCAGAAGTTCGGTGTGCAGATCCGGCGTGAGGAGGGAGACGAGCCGCAGCGTCCCCGGGGTCCGCAACGCAGCCGTCTGATCGAGGCGCACAAGATCGCCCAGGACTTCTACGCCGACCAGCTGATGACCCCGGACGCGCTGGCCGGCCGCCAGTTCCTCTCCCAGCGCGGTTTCGACCAGGATGCGGCCGCCCTGTTCGGCGTCGGCTTCGCGCCGCGTGACGGCGAGGCGCTCACCCGCCTGCTCCGCCAGCGTGGCTTCAGCGCCGAGGAGATGACCGTCTCCGGCCTGGTGGCCCAGGGGCGCTCCCTGTACGACCGGTTCCGCGGACGGCTGCTCTGGCCGATCCGCGAGTCCAACGGCGACACCATCGGGTTCGGCGCGCGCCGGATCTTCGACGACGACCGGATCGAGGCGAAGTACCTCAACACCTCCGAGACGCCGCTCTACAAGAAGTCGCAGGTGCTCTACGGCCTCGACCTGGCTCGCAGGGAGATCGCCAAGACCTCGCGCGCGGTGATCGCCGAGGGCTACACCGACGTCATGGCGTGCCACCTGGCCGGGGTGCCGACGGCGGTGGCCACCTGTGGCACCGCGTTCGGTGACGACCACGCCCGGGTGCTGCGCCGGTTCCTCGGGGACGACAAGAAGTTCCACGGCGAGGTGATCTTCACCTTCGACGGTGACGCGGCTGGCCAGAAGGCGGCTCTGCGTGCCTTCCAGGGCGACCAGAACTTCGTCTCCCAGACCTACGTGGCGGTCGAGGCCAGTGGCATGGACCCCTGCGACCTGCGGATCTCCCGGGGCGATGCGGCGGTCCGTGAGCTGGTCGACTCGCGCCAGCCGCTCTACCGGTTCGTCCTGGCCAACGTGGTGAACAGGTACGACCTCGACCGCGCCGATGGACGCATCGACGCCCTGCGCGAGGCCTCCCGTCTGATCTCCAGCGTGCGGGACCGATCCAAGGTCCATGCCTTCGCGCGTGAGCTCTCCTCGTTGGTGGGTGTGGACACCGACGAGGCTCTGGCCCAGGTGCGTCGGGCCGAGAAATGGAGCGAGAACGCCCGGGGCCGCCCGGCCGCACGGTCGGGGGACCGGGGCTTCGAGCGTCCGCGTCAGGGGGAGCGTGGTGGTCCGGAGGGAGCGACGCCCGGCGCCGCTCCGCAGGCCGCACCGGCGGCACCCCAGCGTGCGCCGATGCCGAGCCTCCGCGACCCTCGCTTCGCGATCGAGCGCGAGACCCTCAAGCTCGTCCTGCAGTACACCAAGCTGGTCGACCGTCCCTGTGACCAGGTGACGCCCGACGACTTCGCGCACCCGGTCTACCGCGCCGTGTGGCAAGCAGTGCTGGGCACCGGGGGGATCCTGGCGGCGCGCGAGGACCCGAACTGGGTGACGCGTCTGCACCAGGGCGCCCAGAACCGGTTCGTGGCCTCCGCGATCACCGAGTTGGGGGTGGAACCGGTCCGCTCGGCGGGCGAGCCGAACGAGGCGTACGTGCGCGCCTTCCTCTACCGCCTGCTCGAGCTCTCGGTGGAACGTCGGGTCGGTGAGCTGAAGTCGCGGCTGCAGCGCGCCGACCCCGCTGAGGCGCCGCAGGAGTACCAGCGCCTCTTCGCCGAACTGGTGGCCCTGGAGCACCGACGCAGGGATCTGCGCGACAAGGCCGTCGGGGCATGATCGGTCGCCCGCCCCGCCGCCCCTCCGTGGTCCCGACCACGGTCCGGGGGGGGGAGCGGGTGCTGGGGTGGGCAGACGATCCTTCGGGCGAACCCGTGGTCGCTGCCACCCTCGAGGCCCTGCACGTGCGCGTGGAACGGCCCCGGGACGAGCAACACAGTCCCGAACAAGAGAGCCCCGAACTGGGCGGGCTCGCCTGGCGCAGGCTCGACTGGCACCGGGTGCACTCCGTGGCCTGGGCGGCCGACGAAGAGCTCCTCACCGTGCGTGAGGCCGGGCGAGCCGGGGTGCGCGCCTCGGTGGTGCTGCGCCTTTCCCCGGACCAACGATCGCTGGGCAGGCTCCTCGAGCTGGCCAGGGAACGGATCGCCGCCACCGTGGTGGTCCAGCGCTGGGTCCAGGTCCCCGGCGGGACGGTCGGCGTGGTGGGCAGACGGGCGTTGGCGCGACCGGGGCCGCCGGAGGCAGCCGCGGAGCCCGGCGTGCTCTGGGCGCTGGAGGTCCCCGCCGGGGTTGACCCCAGGTCAGCGAGCGTGCGGGAACTGCTGGCGGCGGCACTGCGGGACGCCCGCGAGGAGATCGGCGGACCGGGCTGACCTCCGACGCCGGCCGCACACGCTCTGCCTGCCCAGGAGAGTGCCTTCCGGCCGTCGAGCAGGCTCCTCACGGGCCGCCGGCCCGAGGTTCCGCACCAGTGGGGACCCCCGATTTTCGCCCGTCCGAAGGTCTGTACTAATGTTCTTCATGTCGCCGCGAGAGCGGGCCGGGAAACCGGTGAAGACGATCCCCTGTAGCTCAACTGGCAGAGCATTCGGCTGTTAACCGGAGGGTTGTTGGTTCGAGTCCAACCGGGGGAGCTGTGAGAAACGGCCCGTGACCTGTGGAAACGCAGATCACGGGCCGTTTCGCTTCTCCGTTGCATCGGACGGCCGTCTCGACGGCGTCGGTCTACAACGGGCATCCCGGCGCCGGATCTTGCCTGCATGATATCCATCAGCTCGTTGAAAGCATTATTGGTCCAGTCGGCGTAGAGAGTCACATAATTGCCGGGAACAGTTGCTGTGTCAAAGCTGCTTCCTTTTTTATAAAT
>JAZQNT010000377.1:0-15938 GCA_045627505.1 Nocardioides sp. | reverse complement strand
ATCGAGCTCGGGGTCGAGACCCGGTTCCAGGCGGGGGTGGAGGCGACCCGCCGCGGCTGGGTCTGAGCCGAGCGCGCCGGCGTCGGAGGCTCATCCCCGGATTCAGTTCCGGGCGTCCTGCGGCTCCTGGCCGGTCGCCCGGGACACCGCGTCTGCGGGCATCAGCAGTCGGTAGGCGCCCGGCAGCACGTGCCAGGTGCGCACCCGCACGTCTGACTCGAGCTCACCGTCGGAGGAGACCGAGAACGGCAGGTCGGGCCGCAGTGAACGCACGGTCACGGTGGTGCCACGGAGGTACTCGACGTCCTCGCGACGCCGGTGCCGTCCACGCAGCACGTCGAGGCCGTAGGAGAGGCGATTGGTGCCGGAGACGGCGCGCGAGATCATCACGTCCACCTTGCCGTCGCCGGTCAGTGCGTCCGGTGTCAGCTTCGCGCCACCCCCGACGGAGGTCCCGTTGCCGACCGCCACCATCAGCACCCGATGGCGTCCGCTGTTGACGACCTTGCCGTCCACCTCCACGCGCAGGCGCGAGCCGAGCGGGGCGAACGCGGTGGCCAGCGCGCCGATCGGGTAACCGAGGCGCCCCAGGTTGGCCTTGCCGATGTTGGCCTGCTCGAGCTTCTCCTTCCACCGTGCGCCGACCTCGGACGCCTCGGCCCCGGCGCCCAGGTGGACGGAGTTGGCGACCACGCCGCCGGCGTCGTCGGTGACCATGTCCACCGCCACGGCCGTCCCGTGGAGCGCCACCCGGGCCGCCTTGCGGGCGTCCAGCGGCAGGTCGTGGGCCCGGGCGAAGTCGTTGCCGGTGCCGAGGGGGAGCAGTCCGATCGTCGGGCCGGGGCGGCCGTGCGCCCCCAGGTCGGCGTTGTGGTGCAGCGCCGCGAGCACCGCGTGCAGGGAGCCGTCGCCGCCGGCGACCACCACCGTCCGGTCGTTGCGCAGCGAGAGCACCTCGGCGAGCTCCTCGGGGGAGGAGGCGGAGGCCACCTCCACCTCGCGCTCGGCGGAGAGGACCTCGACCGCGGCGGCCAGGTTCTCGGCGTCGAGGGTGCCCGCCTCGCTGTTGCCGAGCACGAGCAGACCGGGCTGCACGGGCGACTCGGTGCTCACGTCTGCAGGGGTGGATCGCATGGTGCGACGGTATCGGCCCCCGCGGCAAAGGGCGTCCGGGTGTTGAATTCTGGTAGAGTCTGGGCGCAAGAGCTCCGGTGCCTTGTGCCGGGGCTGTTTCTGTTTCAGAAGGGGGCTGCGATGCCCGCGATCATGGTTCTGGGTGCCCAGTGGGGCGATGAGGGCAAGGGCAAGGCGACTGACCTGCTCGCGTCCGAGACCGACAGCATCGACTTCGTCGTACGCACCAGCGGCGGACACAACGCCGGCCACACGATCGTCGTCAACGGCGAGAAGTTCGCCACCCACCTGCTCCCCAGCGGCATCCTGACGCCGGGAGCCACCTGCGTGATCGGCAACGGGGTCGTCGTCTCGCTCGAGGCGCTGTTCCGCGAGCTCGACTCGCTGATCGCCCGCGGCGTCGAGCCCGCACCGCTGTACGTCTCCGCCAACGCGCACGTGATCGCCTCGTACCACTCGACGATCGACAAGGTCACCGAGCGCTTCCTGGGCAAGAACCAGATCGGTACCACCGGTCGCGGTATCGGCCCGGCGTACGCCGACAAGGTGAACCGTGTCGGCATCCGCATCGCCGACCTCTTCGACGAGGGCATCCTGCGCGAGAAGATCGAGGCTGCCCTCGACCAGCGCAACCACCTGCTCACCAAGGTCTTCAACCGCCGCGCGATCGAGGTCGACGCCGTGGTCGAGGAGCTGCTCGCCTACACCGAGCGCCTCGCGCCGATGGTGGCCGACACCTCGCTGATGCTGAACAAGGCGCTCGACGAGGGCAAGACCGTCCTCTTCGAGGGTGCCCAGGCCACGATGCTCGACGTCGACCACGGCACGTACCCGTTCGTCACCTCCTCGAACCCGGTCGCCGGTGGCGTCTGCGCCGGTGCCGGCGTGGGCCCGACCCGCATCGACCGCGTGATCGGCGTGATCAAGGCGTACACCACCCGCGTCGGCTCGGGTCCGTTCCCGACCGAGCTGTTCGACGAGGACGGCATCAAGCTGCAGACCATCGGCGGTGAGATCGGCGTCTCCACCGGCCGTATCCGTCGCTGCGGTTGGTACGACGCCGTCGTGGCCCGCTACGCCGGTCGCGTCAACGGTCTCACCGACCTCTACCTCACCAAGCTCGACGTGCTCACCGGCTGGGAGAAGATCCCGGTCTGCGTGGCGTACGAGGTGGACGGTGTCCGCTACGACGAGATGCCGATGACCCAGACCGACTTCCACCACGCGAAGCCCGTCTACGAGTACCTCGACGGCTGGACCGAGGACATCTCCGGCTGCCGCAAGTTCGACGAGCTCCCCGCCGCAGCGCAGGCCTACGTGCTGCGCCTCGAGGAGCTCTCGGGCACCAAGATCTGGGCCGTCGGTGTGGGTCCGGGTCGCGAGGAGACCGTGGTCGTCCACGAGGACTGATCCTCACCTGTCCTGACGCCGAGGGGTCGGGCCGCCACGTGCGGTCCGGCCCCTCGGTGCGTAGTGGCTGGATCCCTCTTGAGTCTGCCCGGGCCGAGGCTCCGTCGCACTCCTCACGCGTGAGGTCCAGGAACTTCCAGAACTTCTTTCGGATCGACCGATCGATTTGGCGCATCCGGTGGCAGAAGACTTCGGGCAACTCCCGAAGAGTGCTCGGCGGTCGGCGGAAACGCACCGGCGACTGCCTTCTTCGATGGCATAGGACGTGGAATGCGCAAGATCAACGCGAGAGTCGGGAACCGTGGAAATGCTCTGTTCGCCATCCTGCTGGCAGGGCTGTTCCTGATGCCGCTCCCGTCCTCATTGGCCAGCACCAACGCCGACGGGGCAGCCTCGCTCAAGCAGATCCTCGCCGAGGAGCTCGAGGAGCACCCCGGTGGAGAGGTCGTTGGCAACGAGATCCACTACGACGACGGGCTCGTCTTCGTCGCGGTTCCGGTGGGGACCTTCTCGCTCTCCCAGTGCACCAGCGGACGGTTCTGCGGGTGGGCCAATGCCGGCTACACCGGCAGCTTCTACTGGGTGAGCGGCTCCGGCACGGTCTCGCTCAGTTGGACGGCGCGCTCGTTCAGCAACAACCGCAGCGGCACCGCTCGCCTTTACAACGCCGCCGGCACGACCTCGCTCTGCTTCCCCCCGCGGCAGAACCGCACCAGCATCGCCTCGTCCCACTACAACCCCAGCAAGGTCTCCCTGGGGTCGGGGACAAGTTGCTGAACACCTCCTCCGGAGCGCGGATGCTGGCTAGGGTTGCCCCGCTTGAGGGGGAGGAGGGATGCCGTGGAACCGGAAGAGTTCAAGGAGTTCTTCCTGCGTGTCTACCCGCAGCTCGTCGCCTACGTTCGGCAGGCACACGACGCCTCCATCGCCGAGGACCTGGCGTCGAGGACGCTGGAGGACATCTGGACCAGACGGGAACCGGCACCCACCGACGAGCACTCGTTCAACCGGCTCCGGAAGTTCGCCTTCGCGATCCTGCGGCGACACATCGGCCACCACATTCGCGGGGAGGCTGCCCACCGCAGGCGCGAGCACGTGTTCGCCGCCACGCAGAAGACACAAGCCATGGTCGCTGGTGTGTTCGAGCAGGTGGGCGAGCCGGTGTGGCCGGACTGGGCCAAGGGATTGCGCGACGAGGAGCGTCAGCTCCTCAGCCTTCACGCGCACGGGTACAAGGTGGCGGAGATCGCACGGGTCCTCGGGGTGCGTCCTTCGGCGGTGTCGGCGCGACTGCAGCGAGTCAAGAACAAGTCCCGCAAGCTCAGGGGAAGCGAGGTGGACAGTGGTGAGACGGAACGACGTTGAGGACGACGAACTGTTCCGCCGCGAGCTGATCGCTCACGGCGTCCCCGTGCGCGACGCCCACCCCGTGCCCGGGGACGACGCTCGCGCAGTCCTCGAACTCGCTCGCATCCTCGCGCTGCCCCAGGGCAAGCCGCCGGTTCGTCCCCGCCCGCGCCTCGGATTCGTCGGCCCGCGGTCCGTCCGGTTGGGGTTTCCGGTGATGGCTGCGACGTTGGCCGCGCTGGTCGCGATGTTCGTCGTCATCGTCCAGCCGGTCGGTGACGGGAACGGCGCGCAGGCGGCCACCCCGCCGCTGCTCAGGCTGGGTGGGGTAGAGCCTGAAACGCTGCCGCTCGCCGGAGAACCTGCTGCGGAGACCCTGCGGTTCCTCGCCGCTCGGGCACTCGACCTTCCCTACGACCACGCGCAACCGGTTCAGCACGTGCTGGTCGACTCCTGGCTCTCCGAGTCGGGAGGTGCGACCAGCGCTCCCGCGCACACCGTCCTGCGGGCGGTCCGCCGCGCGACCTACTACGCGCCTGACGACACGGTCAGGAACATCGAGTGGCGGGGAGAACCGCTCGACCAGGCTGGCCGCGTCACGTCCGCCGGGGGCGATGGGCCGCGACTCAGCGACGAGTCCTTCCCGATGCCGGACCCGGGAGCGGGGCACGCGGACAACTTGTCGACGGCCCCTGCCGTGCTCAGGGAGGAGCTGCTCGACGGTCTCGACGCCGAAACGCTCACGACCACGCCGGGCGGGGCCCTCCTGAGCCAGGTGGCAACGCTCGCCAGCACCTACGTCCTGCCACCTGAGCTTGTCTCCGCCCTGTGGGAGGTGCTGGCCGAGGAGGCCGGTGTCACCCTGCTCGGCACCACCGAGGATCGGCGTGGGCGGGATGCGTTGGTGCTCAGCGCACCTGCGATGGACGGACACCACCAGCAGCTCCTCCTGGCTGACCCGGACACGGGCGCCGTGCTCGGTGACGAACTGGTGCTGGTGCAGGCGACGGACGCGTACTCGTTCGCGCCGCCAGCAGTGACCTCGTTCAACACGATCGTTCGAGCGGAGCGAATCGCCGTGGGAGAGCTCCCGTCCCCCACGGAGTGAGGCCCAGTGGAGGGCTGTCCCCGACGGCGTCACGTCCACGACGCCCTGGTCTGGAGCACTTCGGGGAATTCTCCAAGACCGTTCGATTCGGGGCTCCGGGCGGCAGATGGCAGTTGCAAGCCGGACGGAAACACCGTCTCCAACGACGGTTTGCAGGGAGGTAACAACATGAAGACAACCGCTACATCCATCACTGTGGGACGCCGCCTCCGGAGCGCTGCGGGGGCGCTTGCTCTCGGCCTGGCCGCGGTGGGAGCCAGCGTGACCGTGGCGGCGCCCGCGACGGCCGCCGACTGCACCGGCAGCCTCACGGTGTACGGCAAGAACTCCACCGGCGAGCTGCCCGTCTATTACTCGACGGCCTCGGGAGGCACGAACTGCGCGAAGATGACCCACCTCGGATCGACCTACGGGGTGTCGTCGCAGACGAGTGTCGGCATCGTCAAGTGCACCCAGACCTCCATGTCGGCCTCGTGCACCGTGTCGGGCACGTGGGCCACGGACTCCGGCAGCTACGCCTATTACGCCGGACCGGTGACGCGCACGAGCACCAACGGGAAGTGTGTCGCGGCACGGGGGAAGCACGCCGGTCTGGACTGGTCGACGAGGGTCAACGGTGCGGGGTCGTACAACAGCCCGGCGGCGGTGAGCTGCGGCTGAGTCTTCCGAACGGTATTTCCCGCTGTGAGAACGAGGCAGAAGATGAGGTCAATCCTGTGAAGCGAAGCGTTGCGGTCTCCGCGTTGGTGAGTGTGTTCGCCTTGGGCGGCTGTACGTCGGAGAGTGCTGCGCCCGTCGGTGCGGGCGCTTCGGTTGATCCGTCCAGCCTCTACGAGTCAGCGGGCGGCCCCGGGAGCTCGGGGGCCCCCGGTGCCTCCGAGCTCCCGGTCCTCTCCGTGGACGACTCCATTCCTCCCGGGGAGACCGGCGAGCTCGTCCCGGGGGTGTACTCGTCGTTGGGCGAGATGACGCCGGAGCAGAAGCTCGTCCTCAACAACGCGTTCCACCTGAAGGTCGCGCAGTGCATGAAGGAGCAGGGGTTCACGTTCCTGGAACCGGCGCCGAAGCTGGAGGTTCCCGAGCGGGCTCCGGTCCTCTTCGACGGCTACATCGGCGTGCTCGACGCCGACTACGCGAAGAGCTACGGGTACCAGCTCAACCCGAGCAGCATCGGGTTCACCGACGCCCCTGCGAGGGACTCTGAGGAGTATCCGAGTCGGGAGTACGAGCTCGCGCTGAAGGAAGCAGGCAACGGAGGCTGCAACGGGGAGGCCGAGAGGCTGATCGAGCAGAACCGCCCGAGCGAGGACGAGAGCACTGCGCTGCTGGGGCGGATCTACCAGGAGTCCCTGGACGCCACGTACGCCGACAAGCGCTACAAGAAGGTCGTCAAGAAGTGGTCGTCCTGCATGCGGGAGGCCGGCTTCGACTACGCCACGCCGCTCAAGGCGTTCAGCGCCTTCGACGGGTTCGCCCTGACGGACGCCGAGCCCAACCCCAGTGCCGAGGAGGTCAACACCGCGGTCCGGGACGTGGAGTGCAAGCGTTCAAGCCGCTTGGCTGACGTCTTCCGCGACGTGTTCTGGAACAAGCAGTTCGCCATGGCGAAGGAGAACCGTCCGACGCTGAAGGTCCTGGACGAGGTCAACGACCAGCTCCTGCGCAACGCGCAGGCCATCATCAAGGAACTCGGCTGACCAGTGCTGATGTTGTCGAGGAAGGCCGCGGAGTCGAACCGCCCGGTGTCCGTCGAGTCGGCTCCAATGCCGGTGGGTGTGGACGTGAGGGCCGCGCGCATGCGGGGACGACGCTGGCTGACGGGTCTCGTGCTCGTCGCAGTGACGGCGACAGCCGGTGGCTGGGTGGCGGGGCAGTCGATGCTCTCGCCGCGGGAGGTCGCGGCCAGGTCGCAGGCGCCCGCGGCCACGATCATCACGGCTGAGGTGGTGTCGGAGAAGATCACCAGCGCCGTCGTCGCTCGGGGCGACATCCGTGCGGTCGACGTGGTCCGGGTCGGGCACGGTCGCCTGGTCCCGCCGGGCGAGGGATCCGACGGCGCCGCCTCCGACGAGGGCGAGGCCGGTGCTGGGGACGGCGTCCTGACCGAGGTCTTCGCCGGGACGGGCGACAAGGTGTCCGAGGGCCAGGCCGTCGTGGAGGTGGACGGTCGTCCGGTCATCGTGCTCGCGGGTGCCAAGGCGGCCTATCGCGACGTCAAGCCGTTGATGAGTGGCCCGGACGTCGAGCAGCTGCAGCGGTCGCTGGCGAGGCTCGGCCACTACTCCGGCACGGTCACGGGCGTGTTCGACCAGCGGACCAAGGCCGCGGTCTCCCGGCTGTACGAGAAGCTCGGCTACTCGACGCCGGACACCGATACGGAGAGTGGTGAGGACGCGGACCCGACCGCGGTCCAGGCCGCACGGGACTCCCGCGACGACGCCGCCGCCGCACTGGCCCACCTCGAGCGTCAGCGCGCCGAGGCAACCACCGCCCTGGCTGCGCGGCGCAAGGAGTGGCGGAAGGCACGGAGGACCGACCCGGACGGCGCCGGCCCCGAACCGACCTACGAGGGTCCGTCGCCGTCGGAGATCGCCCAGGCCGAGCGCGCCCTCCGGCGCGCCCGCGAGGCGCTGGCTGCGGAGACGGCTCGACGGGGCGCCATGGTGCCGCGCACCGAGGTCGTCTTCGTCCCCCGCCTGCCCGCCTCGGTCACGCAGATCGGTACGGCCACGGGGTACGCGCCGGCGAGCCCGTTGTTCACCTTGACGCCATCCGCGATGGTGCTGACCGCCCAGGTCGCCGAGCGTCAGGCGGGCCTCCTGCACGAGGGCGACCGCGTCGAGGTGGACCTGCCCGGCGGATCGGTCTCCGCCACCATCGCCGACATCAGCAGCTCGCGGACTCCCGGCAAGGTTGCGATCGAGGTCGCCACCCCCAAGTCCTTGCCGTTCTCGTTGGCCGGGGACGACGTGAAGGTGACCTTCCTGGCTGCCGCCACCCGGGGAGCGGTGCTTGCCGTGCCCCAGGGGGCGATCAGCTCCGACGCCAGCGGGGCCTTGTCGGTGATCGTCGAGAAGGCGGACAAGTCACTGATCCGGGTGCCCGTCGAGGTCGGCGTCTCCGGGGACAGCCTGGTGGAGGTCACCCCCATCGCGTCCGGCTCCCTCCGAGAGGGTGACAAGGTGGTGATCGGGGGGTGATCGGCCGCAGGCAACCGGCTCCCGATCCGCTGGTGCGCGACCCGTTGGCCCACGACGCTCGACCGGTCATCGTCCTGGACGGCCTGGAGCGCACCTACCCCGGACCGGAGCCCGTCCAAGCCGTCCGACACGTCGACCTGGTGATCCGCCGGGGGGACTTCGCGGCCATCGTGGGACCGTCGGGCTCGGGCAAGTCCACCCTGCTGAACGTCCTGGGGTTGCTCGACACCCCGACCGCCGGCCGTTACGTCCTCGACGGAATCGACACCGGGCCGCTGCGTCCGGCGGAACGAGCAGCGCTGCGGGGAGGCAGGATCGGCTTCGTCTTCCAGTCCTTCCACCTGCTCCCCAACCGCACGGCGCTGGACAACGTCGCCCTGGCTGGGACCTACGCCAGCACGCCTCGGAAGGTCCGCCTGGCTCGCGCTGCCGAGGCGATCGACATGGTCGGGCTGTCGCACCGAGCCGGCTTCCTGCCGTCGGTGATGTCCGGCGGCGAGCGTCAGCGCCTGGCGATCGCTCGCGCGCTGGCCGGGCGACCGGCCGTGCTGCTGTGCGACGAGCCGACCGGAAACCTCGACAGCGAGCGGTCCGAGGAGATCGTGGCGCTGTTCGAGCGGATGAACGCGTCCGGCTTCACCATCGTCATCGTCACCCACGACGAGCAGCTCGCTGCCCGTGCCGGCCGGCGCATCGAGGTCCGGGACGGTCACGTCCGCGACCTCGACGAGCGGTACGCCGAGGTCGGGTCGGCCGCGGATCTCGGCGCTTCTGGATCGGAGAGCCGATGAGGCTCTGGCGAGTGTCACGGAAGGGAGTGTCGGCGGAGCTCGGGGCCTCTCGGATCCGGGTGATCGACGCGGTCCGCGAGGCCGTCTCCACCGTCGCTGCACGCCCTGCCCGCTCGATCCTGACCATGGTGGGCACGGTCCTGGGTTGCGCGGCGGTCATCGCCATCCTCGGCCTGACCGACACCGCTCGGGGGCAGATCAGCGCGACGTTCAGCGAGCTGGAGGCGACCATCGTCACGGTCGACGACGCCCAGTCCGAGCAGGCCCGGCAACGCGGACTGGCCGAGGGGGAGGGCGTCTACTCCTTCCCCGCCGACACCGGCCGCAGGCTGCGGCAGCTCAACGGCGTCGTCGACGCGGGTGTCTACTTCGCGACGGCGCTCGGCGATCCCGAGACCGGACAGACCCTGGCGATCGGCAAGCGTCCCCAGGTCGACGCGTCCGGTCAGGGCGGTGGGTCAGGCTCGACGCTCGCCGCCTGGGGCCTGGAGGGCGGAACCCTCGCCGCGGCCGGAGCACAACTGGGGTCGGGGGTGCTGTTCGACGACTTCCACGTCCGGACCGACCAGCCCGTGGCGGTGCTCGGCCCCGCCGCTGCCGAGAACCTGGGCATCCCGTCGGTGGTGACCAACCCGACCGTGTTCATCGGGAACGACGCCTACGCGGTGGTCGGGGTCCTGTCCAACACCGGTTCCCTGCCCGAGCTGGACAACGCGGTGATGGTGCCCGCCCCGCTGGCCGTCAGTCGGTACGGGCCTCCCGGCCGCCCGGCCAAGGCGCTGGTCCGCACGGAGCTGGGGGCAGCGCCGCTCCTCGCCCGTCAGGCCCCCCATGCGCTGGACCACGCGCACCCCGAGCACTTCTCGACGATCGCCCCGCCGGACTGGTCGGTCGTCTCCGACCCGGTGCAGACCTCCATGAGCGGCCTGCTCCTGGCGCTGGCGGCGATCGCGCTGGTCATCGGCTGCGTCGCCATCGCCAACACCACCCTGGTCGCGGTGATGGAGCGAACCGGGGAGATCGGGCTGCGGCAGGCGCTCGGGGCCAAGCCCACCCACATCTTGTCCCTCTTCCTGGTGGAGTCGGTGATCCTCGGCGGGCTCGGGGGACTCCTCGGCTCCGCCCTCGGCGTAGGCACGGTCCTGGTCGGTTCCCTCGCCCAGGAATGGACTCCCGTGCTCGATCCCGGGCTCCTGCTCCTCTCGCCCGCACTCGGGATCGCCACGGGCGTCGTGGCGGGGCTCTACCCCGCCTGGCGCGCGAGCCGCATCCCACCCGCTGCCGCGCTCCAGCGGATGTGACGTGCGGTCGGCCGGCCCGGTCCCTCGGCGGAGGCTCGGCGGAAGGCGGCAGGTGTCACGGACCGGGGTGTCGCAAGTTGGGGGTTGTCACGGACCGCGCCGATGGTCACGATGTGACCCATGCCACGCGAACGCGACCTCGCCACCCTGTCCGTCGTCGTCACCGGAGCCGCTCGCGGCATCGGCGCCGCCACCGCCCGGGCGCTCCGTGACGCCGGTGCGCGGGTGGTGATCAGCGACGTCGACGAGGAGGCGCTCGCCGAGACCGCCGGGGTGCTGGGGGTGCGCTCCTACCCCCTCGACGTCACCAACCCCGAGCAGTGGGCCGCCTACGCCGCGTTCGCCGGGGAGGTCGATGTCCTGGTGAACAACGCCGGGATCATGCCGGTGGGCAACTTCCTCGACGAGCGGCCGAGCACCACTCGTGCGGTCTTCGAGATCAACAGCCTCGGGCCGGTGCACGGGGCGCGGGCCTTCCTGCCCGGCATGGTGGCCCGCAGGCGCGGGCACATCGTCAACGTCGCCTCCGCCGTGGGCCGCGTGGCTCTGCCCGGGGGCGCCACCTACTCGGCCTCCAAACACGCGGTGGTCGGGTTCAGCGAGGCGCTGCGTGAGGAGATGGCCCCGCACGGGGTGGACGTCTCGATGGTGCTGCCGGTGATCGTCCAGACCGACCTGTCCAAGGGGGTCTCCGCCACTCGGGGGGTGCCCGAGCAGAAGCCGGAGGACGTGGCCGGGGTCATCGTGGACGTGATCCGTCGACCGGTCGCGGAGGCGTGGGCGCCGCGCTGGGGGCAGCCGATCGCCAAGTTCTCCTCGATCCTGCCGCGCCGGGTCCAGGCGCTGGCCAGCAAAGCGCTCAAGGCCGACTCGGTCCTCACCGCGGCCGACCCGTCGGCCCGTCGAGCCTACGAGGCGGAGGTGGAGGCCCGGCAACAGGCCTGAGCAGGCGGAAGGGCCGGCAATGGGGTGAACCGGGGGCGACGGCGCGAGGATGATCCCCCTCCTCCGTGAAAGGTTCCACGTGAAAACCCCCTTCGTGAAGACCGTGGCGACCGTCGTCGTCGCGCTGCTCGTCCCGCTCCTCGGCGGTACCTCTGCCGTCGCCGCCCCGGCTGACGGCTCCGTCCTGGACGTCACCCCCACCGTCTCCACTCCCAAGCTCAAGGTCCGCTCCGGCAGCTGCGTCAAGGTGCCGGTCACCTACCGTCACGGCGGGGGCCTGCTGGACTCGGTCAATGTCTCCTCCGAGGTCTGGAAGGGCAGCTCCTACGTCGGCACGGTCGACGCATGGAAGAGCGACTCCATCGACCGCGTGGACGGCTCCTACTTCTGGTGCCCCTACCTCGACGGTCTCGGGACGTTCCGGATCGGACGCACCACCGGTGACTGGCAGAACTACGGCGACTCCGTCTGGGACGACGCCGCCGACGAGTTCCTCAGCACGGACGCGGCCGGCACCGTGCGGTCCACCCGTACGGTCTCCTTCGTCGCCAAGCAGTCCCAGACCTGCGCGGTCAGGAGCTCCAAGCGGGCCAAGAAGCGGATGAGCGTCACCGCCAAGTTCCAGCATTTCTCGATCGCCGGTTCGAAGGTGAAGAACGCGAAGAAGGGCACCAAGGCGGTCCTCCAGCGCAAGAAGGGCTCGGGCTGGACCACCGTCGCGCGCGGCAAGGTCGGGGCCAACGGCCTGGCCACGGTGAGCGTCAAGGCCACCAAGAAGGCCACCTACCGCCTCACCCAGGCCGGCAGCTCCAGCACCTGGGACTGCGCGGTCACGTTCCGTCGCTGACCCCTGGCCCCTGACCCCTGACCGCTGGCGCTGACCCTGACCCACAGGGCGGAGTCGACGGGAGGTACCAGCTGCGGCGCTGCCGTGGGACCTCCCGTCGGCGACGCCTAGAATGTCGCCTCGTGAAGACCCTCGTGATCGGTACCGGCGGACGCGAGCACGCGCTCGCCCTGGCTCTCTCCCGTGACCCGGAGGTGAGCGAGGTCCACGCGGCACCCGGCAACCCCGGCATCGGCGAGATCGCGACCCTGCACCCGGTCGACATCATGGACGGCGAGGCGGTCGCCGCGCTGGCCACCTCGATCGGCGCCGACCTGGTGGTCGTCGGGCCCGAGGCTCCGCTGGTCGCGGGCGTCGCCGACGCGGTCCGCGCCGCGGGCGTGCCCGTCTTCGGCCCCGGCCGCGAGGCCGCCCAGCTCGAGGGCTCCAAGGCGTTCTCCAAGGAGGTCATGGCCGCCGCGGGCGTCCCGACCGCCGGGTCGCACACCTGTGCCACGACCGCGGAGTACGAGGCCGCGCTGGACGAGTTCGGCGCCCCCTACGTGGTCAAGGACGACGCGCTGGCCGCCGGCAAGGGCGTCGTGGTCACCCTCGACCGGGCCGAGGCGCTGGCCCACGCGGAGGCCTGTGGCCGCGTGGTGATCGAGGAGTTCCTCGACGGCCCCGAGGTCTCGCTCTTCGCGGTCTGCGACGGCGGCACCGCCTACCCGTTGCAGCCCGCCCAGGACTTCAAGCGCATCTTCGACGGCGGTCAGGGCGCCAACACCGGCGGCATGGGCTCGTACTCGCCGCTGCCCTGGGCCCCGGCCGACCTGCCCGAGATCGTGATCGCCACCGTGGTGCAGCCCACCCTGGACGAGATGGCTCGTCGCGGCACCCCGTACGTCGGGTGCCTCTACGTCGGCCTCTCGCTGACCGCGGCCGGCCCCAAGGTGATCGAGTTCAACGCCCGCTTCGGCGACCCGGACATCCAGCCGGTCCTGGCCGTCCTGGAGTCCGGTCTCGGCGAGCTGCTGCTCGGTGCCGCCACCGGGCAGCTCTCCTCGGTGGAGGCCCCGGTCTTCTCCGACGGTGCCGCCGTGACCGTGGTCCTGGCCTCCGCCGGGTACCCGGAGTCGTCGTCCAAGGGCGACGTGATCACCGGCACCGCCGAGGCTGCCGCGCAGCCCGACGTCGACGTGATCCACGCCGGCACCGCGCTCGACGCCGAGGGCCGCCTGGTCACCGCCGGGGGCCGCGTGCTCGCCGTCCGGGCCACCGGTGCCGACGTCGCCGACGCCCGCGCCAAGGCCTACGCCGCGGCGGAGAAGATCTCGTTCGACGGTCTGCAGAGGCGCTCCGACATCGCGGCCGAGCCGCTCGGCGTCATCGAGGGCGCCTCCCTCATCGCCGGCTGAGCTGGCCCCCGCACCTCACCCTCCATCGCCCGTCCCGGAAGGACACCCACCTCATGACCTCTGCGACCGTCCCCAACGTGCTCGCCACGCGCTACGCCGCCGCCGACCTCGCCGCGATCTGGTCGCCCGAGCACAAGATCGTGCTGGAGCGTCAGCTCTGGGTCGCGGTGCTGAAGGCCCAGAAGGACCTCGGCATCGAGGTGCCGGACGGCGTCGTCGAGGCCTACGAGGCCGTGGTCGCGCAGGGCACGCAGGGGGTCGACCTGTTGTCGATCGCCGACCGTGAGCGGGTCACCCGCCACGACGTGAAGGCACGCATCGAGGAGTTCTCCGCCCTGGCCGGGCACGAGCACATCCACAAGGGCATGACCTCGCGCGACCTCACCGAGAACGTCGAGCAGCTCCAGCTGCGCCAGTCGCTCGAGCTGCTGCGGGACCGCGCAGTTGCCACCCTGGCCCGTCTCGGACGCCTCGCGACCGAGCACGAGACCACCGTGATGGCCGGTCGCTCGCACAACGTCGCCGCGCAGGCCACCACCCTGGGCAAGCGCTTCGCCACCGTCGCGGACGAGATGCTGATCGCCGTCCAGCGGATCGAGGAGCTGCTGGCCCGCTACCCGCTGCGTGGCATCAAGGGCCCGATGGGCACCGCCCAGGACATGCTCGACCTGCTCGACGGGGACGCCTCCAAGCTCGCCGAGCTCGAGCAGCGCGTGGCCGCCCACCTGGGCTTCGACAACGTGCTGACCTCGGTCGGTCAGGTCTACCCGCGCTCGCTGGACTTCGAGGTGCTCTCCGCGGTCGTGCAGCTGGTCTCCGGCCCGTCCAACCTGGCCACCACGATCCGGCTGATGGCCGGCATCGAGCTGGTGACCGAGGGCTTCAAGGAGGGCCAGGTCGGCTCCTCGGCGATGCCGCACAAGATGAACACCCGCTCCTGCGAGCGGGTCAACGGCCTCGCCGTCATCACCCGCGGGTACCTGTCGATGATCGGCGAGCTCGCCGGCGACCAGTGGAACGAGGGGGATGTCTCCTGCTCCGTGGTGCGCCGCGTGGCCCTGCCGGACGCCTTCTTCGCCGCCGACGGCCTGTTCCAGACCTTCCTGACCGTGCTCGACGAGTTCGGTGCCTTCCCGGCCGTGATCCAGCGCGAGCTCGACCGCTACCTGCCGTTCCTGGCCACCACCAAGGTGCTCATGGACGCGGTCAAGAACGGTGTCGGCCGCGAGGTCGCGCACGAGGTCATCAAGGAGGCCGCCGTCGGCACGGCGCTGGCCATGCGCAAGGGCCAGGTGGAGAACGACGTGTTCGCCAAGCTGGCCGCCAGCGAGGAGTTGGGCCTGACCCGCGAGCAGATCGACGCCCTGGTCGCCGAGCCGATCGCCTTCACCGGCGCCGCCGTCGAGCAGACCCAGGCCGTGGTCCGCAAGGTCGAGGCGCTGGCCGCGAAGTACCCCGAGGCCGCCGCCTACGCACCCGGCGAGATCCTCTGATCCGTCCCTGACCGACGCGCGGCCCCACCGGTGTGGGGCCGCGCGTCGGCATTTCAGACCCCCGGGACGTCATGGGAATCGCCGCCCGGAACCCGCGATTGCCATGACGTCCGCGCGGTGGTGCTGGGGTGGGCAGGCTCAGGCCTTGACGTCGAGGGCGACCCCGAACTCCATCAGCTCGGCGCCGGTGGCCACCGGCTTGCCGTGCTGGCCGGCGTGCGTGGCGCGGGCGTCGCCGTCCCGCCAGGCGGTGAACGACTCCTCGTCGGCCCACTGGGTCACGACGAAGTAGCGGGTCTCGCCCGCGGTCGGGCGCAGCAGCTGGAAGCCGAGGAAGCCGGGGGTGCCCGACATGTTGCCCGCGCGCTCGGCGAAGCGGCGCTCAAGTTCGGCTCCGGCCTGCGGCGGGACGGAGATGGCGTTGATCTTCACGAGGCTCATACCTACACCGTAGGCCTCCGCCCGCAGCCGCCACCGACCTCGCTGCGGCAGCGCACGCCGTGACCGGTGCATGCGCCCGGAGCGGCGGGCGTTCCATCGGGCCGTTCCATCGGGCAGGGGACACTCCGGCGCCCCCGAGCGCCCGAACTAGGCTGGGCGCGTGGCCATCCTGAACATCCCCGCAGCGCCCGCCGTCGAGGGCACCACCCACCTGCACAGCGGCAAGGTCCGTGACCTCTACCGGATCGACGAGGGCGAGCACGCCGGGAAGCTGCTCATGGTGGCCAGCGACCGGATCTCCTCCTTCGACCACGTCCTCTCCTCCACCATCCCGGACAAGGGCGAGATCCTCACCCGGATGTCCCTGTGGTGGTTCGAGCAGCTGAGGGACCTGGTCCCCAACCACGTGATCTCCGCCGACGTACCCGCGTCGGTCAAGGGCCGTGCGGTGATCGTGGAGTCCCTCGACATGTACCCGGTCGAGTGCGTGGCCCGCGGTTACCTCACCGGCTCCGGCCTGATCG
>JAZQNT010000376.1:0-3312 GCA_045627505.1 Nocardioides sp. | reverse complement strand
TGGGCCTTGGCGACACCGAGCTGCACCTCGAGGTCGTCGAGCTGCCGCTGGACGTCGGCGGGGGCCTGCCGGTCCGGCACCGGGAGGTCGGCGACGACGGCAGCCCGGTACATCGGACCGCAGTCGGGCAGGTGGTCCGCCGGGACCACGGCCAGTGAGATCGCGCAGCCCAGGCTCAGGCCCGCGACCAGCAGCGGGAGCGCACCGTTGGGCAGCGGCTCGCCGACGCGGTCGTCCTCGGCGAACGGGACGGAGCGCAGTCGGGCAGAGCCACGCAGGCCGTCACGGTCCAGGCGCTCGGTGAGCGCGGCAGCCCAGGTCGGGTGTCCCGAGCGTCCGGCGACCCGGGCAGCGGTCCGGGGCATCCAACCGGGCAGCGTCTCCCGGAAGCAACCGACGAGCAGCAGCGGGACGCCCACCATGATCGCCATGAACAGCAGCGAGCTGGTCAGGTCCGGCCCCCACCCGGTGGAGTACTTGGCGTACTGACGGGGGTCGGCGGTGAAGTGGATCAGCCAGATGACCACCGCCCACACCCCGAGGAACACCAGACCGGCGGTGAGCAGCTCCAGCCCCACGCGCGCCCCGCGCCGGCGACGCAGCATGAGCCGCAGCGCGACCAGGAGGGCCAGTTGCGCCTGCACGATCGGGAAGATCTGGTAGCCCCAGTGCGGATCGCCGGTCACCAGTCCGGTCTCGCCGGCGAATCCGTCGTGGGGGCCGCCGAAGGTGAAGGCGGCCGCGCCGACGAGGTCCTGCGGGACCGTGTGCACGGAGTAGAGGAACCACTGGTCCCCCAGCCCGCTCCAGGACCCGTAGAAGTAGGTGATCGCGGCGGGCAGGAAGACCAGCCCGGGGAGCAGCGAGAGGCCGAACATGCGCCAGCCGAGACCGACACCGGCGCCGAGCCGGGTGGTGCGCGCACCGCCCCGGCTGGGCCACAGGGCGCTCAGCAGAGGGACCGCGGTGATTGCGGCCGGGACCGCGAAGGCACGCAGCGGGTGCAGGTCGGGAATCGCGGCGTGGGCGAGTGCGACGCAGACCGCTCCCACGGCGCCCGCGGCCACCAGCACCACGGCCAGTGCACCGATCCATCCCCGATGCCACCCGACGGCGCGGGCCCACCGGCGTGAGGACCAGGCACTGAGCGACAGGAAGAGGGCCAGCTGCAGCACCATGGCCAGGCCGATGCCGCTGCCCGCAGGGCCGTCGAAGTCACGTCCCACCCCCGTGAGCATGACCAGCACGGCCCGGTGCGCCCACGACATGAGGTCGGGGACGGTCATGGTGCCGGCGACGGTGGGATGCATCGTGTCGGCCAGGTGGACGTAGAGCACCAGGGAGAGCCAGACGAGCCCCAGGGAGCCGAGCGTCAGGAGCGGCACGACCAGCGCAGGCAGCCAGCGCCGCGGTCGCGAAGTGCGCTCGGGCAGGCCGGGCCCGTCGATGCGGAGACCGTCATCGAGAGCGGTCGGAACCACTTCGGCGCTCGGGGCGCTCACGTCCATGTCCACCTGTTCTGCTCAGCCTGCTGGCGCAGGCGCCGTCCCCCGGGCGGAATCCGAATGAGTCGCCCCATCATGGGCCGGAACTGGTTGAATTCTGGCCCTTTTGCGGCAAAGGGTGTCCCAGATCACCAGCTCCGAACAGAGTCCGAACAGGGACCGATGAGAGCGCGCTGAGGGGCGGCCGCGAGGCCGTCTGGTGGCGGCCGGGCGGTCACCAGCGGTTGTGCACGTCCTCGGCCCACCCGACGAGGTCGCGCACCTCCACCCACTCGGTGAGACCCGGGGAGGTCTCGGCCCGCACCCGGCCGTTCCAGTGCCCGAACGCCTGGAAGGTGGTGCTGGACAACAGCTTGAGGTCGGTGCGCGACTCCTTGAGGTGGAACGGGGTCAGGACCAGCTCGACGCCGTCGCCGTCCACGTGCCACGGCTGGGTGCCGTCCTCGGGGTCGTAGCCCCACACCAGCTCCTGGCTGATCTTGGTGAGCCGACCGTCGACGTACACCGAGTTCTCCACCGCGCCGGTGCCGTCGGTCCAGCGCCCGCCCACCTGGACGCCCACGGTGCGGCCGTCGACCACCCCGGAGCCGGCCCCCCAGTTCCAGACCACGTCGTGCGGCCAGCGGCCGCGCCCGTGGTCGAGGGTGGCCCAGGACTGTCCCGGCTCGACGTCGTGCCGGGTGCCGTCGACGGTGAGGCTGCCGGTGGCCGGACGGCAGACGTCCTTGACGGTGTACTGGAAGAGCCGGTCGCTCCACGGCACCACCACGGCGAGCGACTCGTGCCGCTGACCGTCATCAAAGACCGGGCGGTGCGCCACCACGTCGAGGTGGACGCGGGCGGTGCGCGCGGTGATCTGGGTGCCCCGGCCGTCGGGCAGCTCGGTGACGTCGGCGATGAAGTGCTTGGTGCGCAGGGTGGCCGGGGAGGCGCCGAGCGTGCCGGGGAGGGTGACGCCGCGTCCGAACGGGGTGGTGGCCTCGTGCGCCACGGTCTCCCCGGTGGCCCGGTCGAGCACCCAGAGGCTGTTCACCCCGGCGTAGTCGAGGTGGCTGAGCACCAGCGCGACGACGTGGCTGGGGGTGGTGATCGCCCAGTACTCCCAGCGCTTGTTGCGACCGATGCCGATGCGTCCGCGGCCGATGCCGTCGGTGTCGAGCAGCGGGGTGCGCGACCAGCCGACCGCGTCGGGGTTGAGGCGTCCGTCGGGCAGGGTGAGCGAGACCGGGGCGGTGAGCTCGCGTTCGCTGACGTCGAGCGCGTTGGGCGGGGCGCCGCAGGCCACGGCGAAGCGTTGGCGCAGGCGCTCGTTGGAGGTGCGGACGGCCTCGGCGTCCACCTTGAGCACGCGGCGGTCGTAGGTGAGGAGGCCGTTGGTCTCCTGCACGACGTCGACGAGCTGGGTGTAGACGAACCCGGCGAGGCCGCGGTCGATGGCGCGGCCGACCTGGTCGTGCTGGAGCCGGAGGAAGGCACGTTCGAAGGTGTCGCGGTTGGCGATCTTGCGGTAGCCGAACTCCTTGTCGCTCCAGGTGTGGTCGAGCACCCGGTGGGAGTAGCCGCCGTACTCGCTGAGCACGGCGGCGCGCGGGTCGGCGGCGTCGGCGTCGGTGAGCCGGAAGGGGCGGAAGTAGACGTGGCGCGAGACCAGGTCGCCGCCGCCCTGGTCGTGCCAGCCCGACGCGTGGTCCACCAGGCGGGTGGGGTCGGCGGCCTTGACCCGGTCGGCGACGGCGTTGGCGTCGAACTGGCCCCAGCCCTCGTTGAACGGGACCCAGACCACCACCGACGGGGTGTTGCGCAGCAG
>JAZQNT010000375.1:0-1634 GCA_045627505.1 Nocardioides sp. | reverse complement strand
CACCTCGCCCGCGGGCACGTCGCCGAGCGAGCGGGTCAGGGCGTGGAGCGGCACGTTGACGGCGCCGTCGACGTGCGCGGCCCCGAACTCGTCGGCGCGGCGTACGTCGAGCACCACGACCTCGCGGTGGTGGCGCACCTGGGCCAGGTCGGCGAAGGACGCGGTCTCGAAGGAGGCCAGCGGACCGTCGGTCCACTGCTCCGGGCGGCCGGTGGCGTGCGCCTCGAGGCGGTCGATGCCGATCCTGACGAGCTCGCGCTGGGCCTCGGCGACCTGCTCGGCGCTCTCGCCGAGGAGGGTGAGCGGGGTGCCCCACTCCATGAGCCAGCCGAGGTAGGTGGCGAACTGGCCCTCGATGCCGAAGTTGAGGCTGCCGGGGGCGTGGCCGGCCGCGAAGGCGGTGCGGTGGCGCAGGTCGACGACCCACTCGCCGGCCTCGGTCCGTCGGCGCAGCTCGGCGGCGTCGGCCTCGGCCGGGAGGTCGAGGGACGGCGCCTCGGGCCCGGACAGGTTGGCCGGCGCCATGTGGGCGTAGTAGGCCGGCCAGGCGGAGAGCCCGGCGAGCAGCTCGGCCACGTAGGTCTCCTCGTCCTGGGTGAGGACCGGGTTGCTGCGGCGTTCCTGGCCGATCGTCGAGGAGGTCGCGTCGGACTGGCTGGCCGAGCAGAACGACCCGAAGCCGTGGGTCGGGAAGACCTCGGTGGCGTCGGGGAGCAGCTCGGCGAGGCGGTGCGCCGACGCGTGCTGGTGGTGCACGAGGGTGTCGGTGTGGTCCGGCCCGAGGAGGTCGGGCCGTCCGGTGGCGCCGTAGAGCAGCGACCCGCCGGTGAAGACCGCGACGTGGACGGGCGTGCCCGAGCCGTCGTCGTGGGCCAGGGCGTAGGACAGGTGCGTGAAGGTGTGGCCCGGCGTCGCCAGGGCGGTGACCTGCATCGAGCCGACCTCGATCACCTCGCCGTCACGCACGCCGTGACGCTCGAAGCTGACCGGGTCGTCGGCGTTGACGACGTACGTGGCACCCGTGGCCTCGGCCAGCGCCAGGCCCCCGGTCACGTAGTCGTTGTGGATGTGGGTCTCGAAGACGTGGGTCAGGCGCACCCCCAGCTCGTCGAGCAGGGCAGTGATCCGGTCGATGTCGCGCTGCGGATCGACCACGAAGGCGACCTCGCCGTCGTGGGCGAGGTAGCTGCGGTCGCCGAGGCTCGGGGTCTCGACAGGGACCACGGAGACGGTGCGAGGCTGGTTCACGGTGATTCCTTCCTATCCCCCGGGGGGGTTCGTTTTCCACGTTAACATCCTCCGTCAACCGTGGCGACTCGTCGGTGTGGAGCGGTCGGGAGGAGGCCGAGAACGGCGATGAGTACCACTGCCCATTCCCCGCTCAGGGCAAGTCCACGAGGATGTGCCCATGGATCCTCACGTCACGCCTGCGCCACCGGCCCCCACGGAGGCAGCGCCCGGGACCTTCCCATGCCCGGAGTGCCGCTCCACGCTGCCCCTCGGCACCCGGGTCTGCCCCACCTGCGGGATCCGGCTCACCGGGCCGCTGGCGATGGAGCTGTGGCAGGTCGAGCAGCGCATCGGCGCGCTGTCGGGCGAGTCGAAGCGGCTGCGTGCCCTGCTCCTGCAGCCCC
>JAZQNT010000374.1:0-4283 GCA_045627505.1 Nocardioides sp. | reverse complement strand
GAAGGAGTCGGGCAGGTCGTCGGCCAGGTTGTCGGCCACGGCGGTCTCGTCCGGGGGGTTCAGGTCGCTCATGCGTTGGCCTCGTGGTCGGGAAGCGGGGTGAAGTCGGAGGCCAAGCGGCCTTAGGAAGACAATAGAGAGGGACAACTCCTTGGCTCACAGAACGACATGGCTACGATCCGACTTGAAGGAGTCGGGCAGGTCGTCGGCCAGGTTGTCGGCCACGGCGGTCTCGTCCGGGGTGTTCAGGTCGCTCATGCGTTGGCCTCGTGGTCGGGAAGCGGGGTGCTGACGTCTGCGGCGCGGTCCGGCTCGGCCCCGGGGTCGGGGCCCACGGCGGGGAGCATGGTGCGGGGGACGGCGAAGGCGCGCTCGGTGCCGTCGTGCCGGTGCGCGGTGAAGAGCTCGATGGCGCCCGCGCCCGGCCCAGGAGCCGCGCCGCCCGGTTCTGCACCGTCCGGTTCGGCACCGCCCGGTTCTGCGCCGCCTTGGGCGACCCATCCCTGTTCAGCGGCCAGGTGCAGCAGACCGAAGATCTCGACCGGACGCCGCAAGGACGGCTCCAGGGTGGCGAAGAGCTCTCCCAGGGACGCGGCCGGGCGGTCGCTGGCCAGGGCGCCGTCGAGACGACGTCGCAGGGAGTCGAGCTGGGGTCCGCCCTGGGCGCGCACCGCGGACAGCGAGATCTCGGGGGCGTCCTGGGGCTCAGCGACGCTGATCCGCTCGGGCAGGACGTCGTCGGCGGGGTCGTGGAAGCGTTCGCGCAGGTGCTCGACCACGACGCGTGAGGGCATCATCGGCACCTCGTGGGTGGCGCGGGGGCCGGTGGTGGCCATCCACGTCATCATCTCGGACTCCACGGCGCGCAACGTCTGCTCCAGCTCCCGGTCGCGGGCGGCGTCGTGGGAGACGATGTACTCCTTGAGCGCCGCGGTGACCCGGGAACGCTGGGTGAGCACCCGGTCCAGGCCCTCGCGAACCAGCTTGACGGTGCCGCGCAGCTCGGCCCGGTCGGCGTCGACCAGGATCCGGTCGGACAGCGGGTGCTCGAGCAGGTCGCTGAGGTCCTGGCGCAGCTGGGTGACCAGTGCATCGTCGCGCAGCAACGCGAACGCGCCCTCGAACGCCCGTCCCTCGTGGGTGGCGGTCATCAGCGCGTCGGCCCGTTCCAGGTAGGCGTCGATCACGTCGCCGGCCGGTCGGTCGTCGGAACGGAACGCGGCCAGGATGTCGCCGCGGATCTGGGCGAAGCGCTCCTCCACCCGGGCGAAGTCACTGGGCAGTGCCGAGATCAGCGAGAGCAGCTCGGTGAAGCCCTCGCTCATGTAGTCCTCGGTGGCGCCCACCAGCTCCGCGCCGTCGACGAGTCGGTCGCGCTCCGCGGTCATCCGGGCGATCTCCTCGTTGAGGATCGTGACCCGGGTGGTGCGGTCGGGGTTGGCCTCGGAGTTGAACCGGCGGACCGTGCCGAGAATCGTGGCGATCCGGTGCTCGCTCAGGGTGGCCCGGTCGCGGGTCATGTTCTTGACCAGCTCCAACGCCTGCTGGGCGTGCGACGTGAGGGTGTAGACCTCGCGGCCGCGCTCGTCCAGCGAGCGCACGAGCCACTGGTCGCGCATCCATTTCTGGCACAGGTCACGCCCGGTGGCAGAGGGGACGTCCTTCTCCCCCGCCAGACGGATCAGGGCGAGGTGCTCCTCCACCTGGGTGTGCAGGCGCGCGGCTGGGATCGGCCGGTTGGAACGACCGAACGCCGCACGGAACACCGCGATGACGACAGGCGCCTGACGCTGGTGCAACAACGTGAGGGTGGGTTGGGCGAAGGCGTTCGTGACGCGCGCCAACTCCCCCGCGATCTCGCTCAAACTCTCGCGCCTCTCCTGCGCCCACTCCCGGCGCCCACTGCGGCGCGCTGACAACAACTGCCCCATGGTCTCAAACATTGCTCGAGAACGTCACTCGTACGGCTGTCCGTGTGCTGGGGCAGACTGGACGACGGTCGCCCAGAGCTGCGGGCGCGGTTCGTCGCCCGGGGCCGAGGAGGCCACGTGCAGCAGTCCGCGACCCGACGAAGGAGACCAGCATGCCCCGAGGTGGACCCACCATCACCCACCTCACCGAGGAGGAGATCCGGGCGAACAACGCCCCGGCGCTCGGCAGGATCGTCCGGCTGCTGCGTCCCTACCGCCGCCAGATGCTGGCGGTGGCCGGAGTGGTGGTCCTCTCCGCCGTGCTGTCGTCGCTGGTGCCGTTCCTCACCCGCGCCATCTTCGACAACGCCCTCTTCGTCGAGGGCGGCCCGCGGATGGACCTGCTCGGGTGGCTGGTGGCAGGCATGTGCGTGCTGCCCATCCTCGCGGCGATGCTCGGCATCTTCCAGAACTGGCTGACCTCGTCCATCGGCAACTCCGCGATGGCAGACCTCCGGGGCGACCTCTTCGCGCACCTGCAGAAGATGGAGCTGGCCTTCTTCACCACCACCAAGACCGGCGCGATCCAGTCGCGCCTGGCCAACGACGTGGCCGGGGTCCGGACGGTGCTCACCGACACCGCCACCTCGATCCTGCAGAACTCCGTGACCGTGACGGCCGCGCTCATCTCGATGCTCGTGCTGTCGTGGCAGTTGACGGTGCTGACCGTGATCCTGATGCCGCTGT
The DNA here is from genome assembly GCA_045627505.1 of Nocardioides sp. Classification (GTDB taxonomy): domain Bacteria; phylum Actinomycetota; class Actinomycetes; order Propionibacteriales; family Nocardioidaceae; genus Nocardioides. The sequence continues at coordinate 1,626 of JAZQNT010000374.1, read as the reverse complement.
TCATCTGGTTGCAGAACAAGGTGGGCAAGCGCCGTCAGGTGCTGGCGCGCCGGACCCAGGAGAACCTCTCGGAGATGACGGCGATCACCGAGGAGTCGCTCAGCGTCTCCGGGATCCTGCTGTCGAAGGTCTTCAACCGGGGTGACTCGGAGGTCCAGCGCTACCGCGAGGCGAACCAGCTCCAGACCAAGCTGCAGATCGACCAGGCGATGACTGGACGCCTCTTCTTCGCGACCGTCCAGACGTTCTTCGCGATCACCCCGGCGCTCATCTACCTGGCGGCCGGGTTCCTGATCCAGGGCGACACCCCGGGGCTGAGCGAGGGCATCACCGCGGGCACGCTGGTGGCGTTCACGACCGTCCAGGCGCGACTGCAGATGCCGTTGATGCAACTGATGCGGGTGACCCTGGACGTGCAGACCTCGCTCGCCCTGTTCCGCCGCATCTTCGAGTACCTCGACCTGGAGCCGGCGATCGTGGACCGGCCGGGGGCGCGCACGCTCGCACCTGCGGAGATCCGGGGCGACGTGGAGTTTCGCGACGTGTGGTTCCGCTACCCCGAGCCCCGTTCACTGACCGGGTCCTCGCGCACGGAGCGCTTCACCGGAAGCGGCACGGTGACGGTTCCCCACAGCAACGCCGTCGCCACCGACGGGCCGCAGGCGGACCCCGATGCGTGGACGTTGTCGCGGCTGAACCTGACGATCCCCGGTGGCACGCTGGCCGCGATCGTCGGTCCGTCGGGCTCGGGCAAGACCACCGCGACCTACCTGGTCCCCCGGTTCTACGACGTCCAGCGCGGACAGGTGCTGATCGACGGCGTCGACGTGCGCGACATCTCCCTGGCGTCGTTGGCCGACTGCGTGGGCATGGTGACGCAGGAGCCCTACCTGTTCCACGGGACGATCGGCGAGAACATCGCCTACGCGAAGCCGGGAGCGACCAGCGAGGAAATCATCCGGGCCGCCCGGGACGCCAACATCCACGACCGGATCATGAACTTCCCCGACGGCTACGAGACGGTGACCGGCGAGCGCGGCTACCGACTCTCGGGCGGCGAGAAGCAGCGGACCGCGATCGCCCGGGTGCTGCTGAAGAACCCCCGGATCCTGATCCTCGACGAGGCCACGTCGGCACTCGACAACGAGACCGAGCGTCTGGTGCAGGAAGCACTGGAGCGGGCGACCGCTGGCCGTACCACCCTGGCCATCGCGCACCGGCTCAGCACCATCCACAACGCTGACGTGATCTTCGGCCTGGTGGACGGGCGTCTGGTGGAACAGGGCACCCATGACGAGCTCGTCGCCAACGAGGACGGCCTGTACGCGCGCCTCTACCGCGAGCAGTTCTCCAGCCGTCGCGAGACGCAGCCGGAGACGAGCTCGGCGCACGGGTCGGCCGGGCTGCGCGCCGACGTCTCCTTCTGAGCCGTCAGGGATCGAGCGAGGCGGACGCGGCCAGGCCAGGGGGCTCCAACCGAGCGGGGCCGTCCTGATCGCGTCGGTACCGGTGGCCGTGCGGTGAGGTGGACTTCGTCAACTCGCGCGGCAAGCAGAGCTTCAAGCCGGCAAGTTGCTTCTACACGCGCGTCAGCGGCATCTGGCAGACGGTGTGGATGGAGCGAGT
>JAZQNT010000373.1:0-4463 GCA_045627505.1 Nocardioides sp. | reverse complement strand
GGGCTGCAGGCGGATGCTCAGGCTGTTGATGCAGTAGCGGTCGCCGGTGGGCGTGCCGAAGCCGTCGGGGAAGACGTGGCCCAGGTGCGAGCCGCAGGTGGCGCACCGGGTCTCGACCCGCTTCATCCCGAACGAGGTGTCCTCGATGTACTCGATCCGACCGTCGATGGCCTGGTAGAAGGACGGCCAGCCGCAATCGGAGTGGAACTTGGTGTCGGAGGTGAACAGGTCGGTGCCGCACGCGCGGCACGAGTAGATGCCCGTGGTCTCGGTGTCGGTGTACTCACCGGTGAAGGCACGTTCGGTGCCGGCCTGCCGGAGTACCTGGTACTCCTCGGGGCTCAGCTCTGCGCGCCACTGCTCGTCGGTCTTCTGCACCTCGTAACCCATGTCTCCACGCTACTGCGTCGCTGGTGGCTGGGCGGTGGGCCGGGCGCTGGGCCGGGCGCCGGGCGCTGGGCCGGGCGCTGGGCCGGGCGCTGGGTTGGGCGGGTGACGCGCACGCCTCGTGTCCCTAGGCTGCGGGGATGGGGAAGGGTGACGAGGGGTACGTGCAGGCCGGCGAGCGCGAGGTCCGGGTCTCCTCGCCGGGCCGAGTGGTCTACGAGGCGACGGACCGGACCCCGCCGATCACGAAGGTGCAGGTGGCCGAGTTCTTCGCCGCCGTGGGCCATGGCCTGGTCAACGCGATGGGGGAGCGGCCCACGGCCACCGAGCGCTGGCCGCGCGGGTGGCGCGAGGGCATGCGGCTGGCCACCGGCACCGCCGACCGGGACGCCGCCGGCTTCTACCAGAAGCGCCTGGGCAAGGGGGCGCCCGAGTGGGTGGAGTCGGTGCGGGTGAAGTTTCCGTCGGGGCGCCCGGCCGACGAGATGTGTCCCACCGAGGCGGCCGCCTTCGTCTGGGCAGCGCAGATGGGCACGCTCACCTTCCACCCGTGGCCGGTGCGGCGCGCTGACGTCGAGCATCCCGACGAGTTGCGCATCGACCTCGACCCGCAGCCGGGCACCGGGTTCGCCGACGCGGTGCGGGTGGCTCTGGTGGCCAAGGAGCGGTTGGAGCAGCTCGGCATGCGCGGGTTCGTCAAGACCAGCGGCAACCGTGGCGTCCACGTCTTCGTCCGGATCCGCCCGGAGTGGGACTTCGTCGAGGTGCGGCACGCTGCCATCGCCCTGGGCCGGGAGCTGGAGAAGGCCGACTCCGGGGCCACCACCGCCTGGTGGAAGGAGGAGCGAGGGGAGCGGGTCTTCGTCGACTACAACCAGAACGCTCGCGACCGGACGATCGCGTCGGCGTGGTCGCTGCGGCCCCTGCCGGGCGCGCCGGTCTCGACCCCGGTGACGTGGCAGGAACTTCCCCGGGTCAGTGACCCGCGCGACCTCAACCTCTTCACCGTGCCCGAGCGCGTCGCGCACGACCCGTGGGCCGAGATGGACCAGGTGGCCCACGACCTGACCCCGCTGCTGGAGCTGTGGCACGAGCACCCGGTCGAGCTCAACTACCCGCCCGAGTACCCGAAGATGCCCGGGGAGCCGCCGCGGGTGCAGCCCTCGAAGAAGGTGGCCGGGCACTGGGACGCCCAAGGACAACGGGTGCAGGGCCAACGGGTGGAGGGCCAACGGGTGGAGGGCGACTAGGTCCCGGAGAACACCACGGGGGACTGATCCGGCCCCGATTCCACCGGTGTTCGCCGGGGGCGAACACCGAGCTCCGCCCCCGCGGCGGCGTGGTCACGGGTCGGCAACGTTGTGAGCGGCACCATGGCCGGCGACCTCCTCAAGTTGCTCCCGGCGCCGCGTGCAGGCATCGTGGGATGCTTGTGCTGGGTGTGGCTGACGCCGCGCCCGTGGGCCCAGCGGATAGAGTCCGAAGGGCCGAACCCAGAAGAATGACGAGAACGAGGTGGCACCGTTGAGCGGCGTGATTGGTTACGTCCCGGGCGTCTACGACCTGTTTCACGTCGGGCACCTCAACATGCTGCGGCAGGCGCGTGAGCGCTGCGACGTGCTGGTCGCCGGCGTCGTGTCGGACGAAATGTGTGAGCTCGGCAAGAGCGTGACCCCCACCGTTCCCCTGGACGAGCGGATCGACATCGTCGGCGCCATCGGCATCGTCGACCGCGTCTACGTCGAGCACAGCCTCGACAAGCGGGACGCGTGGAAGGACGTCAAGTTCGACCGCCTCTTCAAGGGCGACGACTGGAAGGGCACCCCCAAGGGCGCCAAGCTCGAGGCCGAGATGGCCGAGGTGGGCGTCGAGGTCGTGTACTTCCCCTACACCCAGCAGACCTCCAGCACCGCCCTCCGCCGTGCACTCGGTGAGCCCGGTGCCAAGTCCCCGCAGGAGCAGGCTTCGTGAGCACCACCCCCCAGCAGCCGGACGCCGTGCGCGTACCCGGCACCGACATCAGCGACGACGGCGTCCTGGTTCCCCAGGGGACCGGCGTGCAGGTGCTCAACCTGAACGGTGAGTTCCTCTGGTCGTTCACCCCGGACCGTGACGGTCGCCCGGAGCACGGCGGCGTCCTCGTCCCCTGGCCCAAGGTGCTGCACAAGTACCTCAACGGCTCGGCACGGATCTCCTTGACCGACCCCGCCGGCGAGGTCGTCATCTTCGACGACGTCGTGGTGCTGGGTGACGGCGAGGGCGAGATCGCCGTCGTCGACCGCTACGGGCACCCGGTCTCGGTCGACAAGGTCGGCCACCTGCAGCGCTCCTTCGCCGCCACCAACGACAAGATCAAGGAGGAGATCCTCACCGGGACCCTCCGGGTGCTCGACGAGCTCCGCGACGTGTGCGGCGTCGACGCCTACCTGAACTACGGCGCCCTGCTCGGCGCCGTGCGTGACGGCAAGATGATCGCCCACGACTCCGACACCGACCTCTGCTACGTGTCGAAGTACGAGACCCCCGCCGACATCATCATGGAGTCCTTCCGCATGGAGCGCACGCTGCTCCAGCGCGGCTGGAAGGTCCTGCGCATGTCGGCCGGCGACATCAAGCTGCTGCTGCCCCTGAGCGACGGCCGCCAGTGCCACATCGACGTCTTCGGTGCCTTCTGGGTCAACGGCGTCTTCTACCAGTTCGGCAACCGCTCGGGGCACCTCGAGAAGGACTCCCTGCTGCCGCTGGGCACGATCGAGCTCGACGGCTACACGTTCCCGGCGCCGCGCGTGCCCGAGGACATGCTGGTCTTCCTGTACGGCGAGAACTGGCGCGTGCCGGACCCCTCGTTCACCTACGACGACCCCGAGCCGGGCAAGCGTCGCCTCAACGGCTGGTTCCGCGGCTTCCGCTCCGTCATGGGCATCTGGGCCGACTTCCACCAGAACATCGGCATCGGCGTCGACGCCCGGGTTCGTCCCGAGCAGAGCTCCTTCGCCGAGTGGGTGCACGCCGAGCTCCCCGCCGGCGCCCCGATCGCCGAGGTCGGCTGTGGTGCTGGTCGTGACGCGGTCTGGTTCGCCCAGCAGGGTCACCCGGTCCAGGCCTACGACTACTCGCGCGCCGCGCGCCAGGCCACCAAGGCGCTGCAGGCCGAGGAGAACGTCTCCTTCCCGGTCGAGAAGCTGATCCTCGGTGAGCTGCGCACCACCCTGGTGACCGGAGCCGAGCTTGCTCGCGACCCGCGCCACATCAGCGCCCGCCTGCTCCTGAACGCCCTGGAGGACCACGAGCGCCGCAACCTGTGGCTGCTGGCCCGGATGGCGCTGCGCGGTCACGGCGGAGAGCTGTTCCTGGAGTTCAGCGCCGACATCCAGCTCGGTCTGCTGTCCCTGCCGCAGCCGAACCCGTCGCGTCTCATGCGGCGCATCTCCCCGGCGGTGGTGCGTGAGGAGATCGAGGCGGCCGGTGGTCGCATCGAGTCCGAGCAGATCATCGAAGGCATCGACATGATGGAGGAGCGCGACCCGGCCGTGTGCCGGATGCGCGTCACCTTCCCCGCCCCGGGCGCACGCCCCACCGACGAGAAGTGAAGAGGATCCGTCCATGAGCAACCCCCTGCGTGACCGTGCCGCCCGCGTGAAGGCGACCGCCCGTCGCTACCTCGCCGAGCGCAACGACCTCGAGGGCCGTGTCCGCGCCCTGGAGGCCGAGGTGCAGGAGAATCGCGCCCTCAACCGCCGCATCGCCGAGCTCACCGACGTGGTGACCGAGCTGCTGCTGCCCGCCGCACAGCGCGACGAGGCGAAGATCTCCGAGGTCCTGGCGGACTACCGCAAGACCGTCTGATCCCGTACCCGGGACCTCACGCACGAACGCCCAGCCACCCTGAGGGGCTGGGCGTTCGTCGCGTTCCGGGCTCAGTGCACGTTCGGGGGTCAGCGCACCTCGTGCTCGAGCAGGTGCAGCACCGGGACGCCGAGCTTGCGCCGCGCCCGCGAGGTCCAGTCGACGTGGAAGAACTCCGCCACCAGGTGCGAGCTGGTCAGCACGATCGCCTCGCTGGCCTGCTCCGCGCT